>JAEYFY010000414.1 GCA_023454395.1 Pseudomonadota bacterium | reverse complement strand
TTTATTTTCACCGAAAATAGCAGTATGTTATTTAGCAAACAAGTGTTAATTCATTTTGATAGACGGAAAATATGTCTCAATACTTTAATCCAATGCGTTGGGCTAAAAATCCACATTTACAAACGCTCTTACCAAGAATTGTACGCAGGACACCACAACTTACGCCATATTGGCAACGACTCAATCTTCCAGACAACGATTTTGTCGATTTAGCGTGGAGTGAAGATCCGACAATGGCACTCAATAAACCACGCTTAGTCATTTTTCATGGCTTAGAAGGTGGCTTTAGCAGCCCTTATGCTCACGGCATGTTAGCCGCAGCAAAAGAGAGGGGCTGGCTAAGCGTTGTGATGCACTTTAGAGGATGTAGTGGTGAACCCAATAGACAAAACCGTATTTATCACTCTGGTGAAACGGAAGATGCTCGCTACTTCTTAAATTGGCTGAAAAAAGAATTTGGTGAGCAACCAACAGCCGCCGTTGGTTATTCTCTTGGTGGAAATATGCTTGCCTATTATCTCGCAGAAAGTGGTGAAAATGCGGTTGTAGATGCTGCCGTTATTGTCTCTGCGCCATTGATGCTAGAACCATGCTCAACAAAAATTGAACATGGCTTTTCTCGTTTTTATCAATGGTATCTGTTAAAAGAGCTGAAAAATAACGCAACACGTAAGCTCGTTCGTTATCCTGAATCGTTACCCATTAGTTTGTTAACGATAAAATCCATTAAAAAACTACGTCAATTTGACGATTTAATTACCTCTAAAATCCATGGATTTAAAGATGCGTTAGATTATTATCGCCAATGCAGCGCATTGCCTTTATTAAATAAAATAAAGAAAACAACACTGATTATTCACGCTAAAGATGATCCTTTTATGTCTGCGGATGTTATTCCTGATATCACAACCTTACCAAATAACATTGAATATCAACTCACCGAGTTTGGTGGACATGTCGGTTTTGTCAGTGGAAAACTGTCTAAACCCGTGATGTGGCTTGAAAGTCGAATACCTGACTGGTTATCCGCTTATTTGGAGAAAACCAAATGATAATTCCTTGGAAGGATCTTTCCACAGAGGCACTTGATAATCTTATTGAAAGTTTTGTTTTACGAGAAGGCACTGATTATGGTATCCAAGAGAAAACGCTTGAACAAAAAGTCGCCGACGTAAAAAAACAGCTTAAATCCGGTGAAGCCGTATTGGTTTGGTCAGAACTTCATGAGAGCGTCAATATTATGCCGGCATCGCAGTTTCGCTCTGGTTAGTTATTCAAAGCAAGCGATGTATCGCCATCAATAAGGGTCAACCTTATTTAGCAAAAGGATAACCTATGTCAATCAAGCATCCGATCATCGCAGTAACTGGCTCTAGTGGTGCAGGGACGACCACAACAAGCCAAGCTTTTCGTAAGATATTCCAACAACTCAATGCAAATGCGGCATTGATTGATGGAGATAGCTTCCATCGCTATACCCGTCCTGAAATGGATATGGCGATAAGAAAAGCCAGAGAACAAGGTAGACATATCAGTTATTTTGGCCCTGAAGCAAATGATTTTAGCTTACTGAGTAAGACCTTAAGTCAGTATAGTGATACAGGGCAAGGTCAATCTCGCAAATATCTACACTCTTATGATGAAGCCACTCCCTATAACCAATTACCGGGTACATTTACCCCTTGGGAGCCTTTGCCAAATAATACCGATGTTCTTTTTTATGAAGGGTTACACGGGGGTGTTGTTACCAACGAGCATGATGTTGCACAACATGTTGATTTATTAGTGGGCGTTGTACCTATCGTAAACCTTGAGTGGATACAAAAACTCATTCGAGACACCACAGAAAGAGGGCATTCACAAGAGGCGGTAAGAGATTCGGTTGTACGCTCAATGGATGATTATATTAGCTATATTATTCCTCAATTCTCACGCACTCACATTAACTTCCAACGCGTTCCGACGGTTGATACTTCAAACCCCTTTTCTGCCAAAGCGATCCCTACTCTTGATGAGAGCTTTATTGTTATTCGTTTTCGAGGCTTAACCGATATTGATTTTCCCTATTTACTTGCGATGTTGCATGGCTCCTTTATGTCAACAATAAATACTATTGTTGTACCGGGCGGGAAATTAGGATTAGCGATGGAATTAATTATGGCGCCATTAGTCAAAAAATTATTAAATGGCGAAAAGATAAGTTAACCAAAATAAAATTTATCTCTATAAAAATAATATCCCATTAATTAAGGGATATTATTTTTCAGATTAAACTTTATTTTAAAATATCAAAATTAGTCAGCATCTTTTATTTCAAATGAATGCGTAATATTGGCTGCTTTTCCTAGCATTAAAGAAACAGAACAATATTTTTCTGCGGATAATTGAACAGCGCGTTCTACGATTTTATCCGTTAACTCTTTACCTGAAACAATAAAATGTAAATTGATATCCGTAAATAAACGAGGGGCTTCTTCGCGTCGTTCTGATGTTAATTTCACTTCACAATCAGTCACTTGGTGACGACCTTTACGTAAAATACTCACGACATCAATCGCACTACATCCACCCGCAGCAATTAATACCATTTCCATTGGGCTTGGGGCTTTATCACCCGAATTCCCATCCATCATAATTTGATGGCCAGATGAAGATTCGCCAACAAAAGATAAATCTTCAACCCACTTAACTCTCGCTTCCATTTATTTTCCCCTAAAGATGACAGAAACTAAAAGAGTACATACTCATAATTCAACTGGCAATTAGCAAATAGGTTTATTATGCTGACTGCGTAAAACGAGACTTAATGCACTAATTGTGTTAAAAACAATATCTGCTTGATGATAGTGGTTAAGATCAATGCATTATTTTCTCATTTATTATAATCTACTCCATATTAACTTACCGTGTTCTCAG
>JAEYFY010000394.1 GCA_023454395.1 Pseudomonadota bacterium | reverse complement strand
AGAACAACACAATCAATTAGGTTGGCAAAGTTTTCTAGGAAAGCCCGAAGCCAATCCTAGTGTGACAATGACTATTTTGGAATAATATTATGGATAACTATTTACCCACAATCTCTTTTCGCTTAATAAATAGTGAGTTGCTTGAAAGTGGCTATGTACCAAATAGTCAATTTACACAACTTGGTGGCACGATTGGTAGCAGTAAACAATCACACTGGGTAATACAAGATACTCAATCATCTATTGCATCCACACAATGTGCTATTGCTTGGCAAGATAAACAGTTTTGTTTAAAAACTCTCGCGGAGCCTGTTTATATTAACAACGCACTGATCCCCATACATATTGGGGCAGTCTGTTTATCTCAAAACGATCAGATCCAGATCGGACAATTAGTTTTATCCGTTAATATCAATTTAACGCAGCACAATAAGCAAGATCTTATGACGATGACGCCACAATCATTGATCGAGACAGATGATAATCCGCTAGATCCCTTGCTACAAAAAAACTCCCCTTCTGTTCCTAAAACAGAAAACCCGATGCCTTTAGCTCCGACAGTTTCAGGCTCTATGACGCACGATCCATTAAAAGCCCTTGAGAGCGAAAGCTTAGAGCTTCTTCAAGCATCATCTTCTAACGCACATCATTACTCTCTTTCTTCGCCTCGTTCAGATAACCAGGGAGACCTTATGGTTCAGGAATTTATGGATTTGCCAGGAATTACATCTCAGGATTATGAGACAAATACGGACGTTGACTATGTTGCCATTAATCCATTAATGAAAGGGCTGGGCGTACACCTTAACTTACAAAATTCACAACAAGCGAATGATTTTCTTATTGAATTAGGAAAAACCACGCAATCAGCAATTAAAGGGTTATTAGCATTACAACAGCAGGAAAATTTGCAAGATAAACAGCTACGCCCAATTGAAGATAATCCACTTCGTTTAAATAATGAATATGACAGTGTGATGCGTTTAATGTTTACGGATGAACGTAGCCCTGTGCATTTATCCGCACCTTCTGCTGTCGCAGAAAGCTTACACAATGTGCAGTTGCATTATCATGCTAATCAAGAAGCCATTTCCGCTGCATTAGCCACGCTATTAGAAGCCTTCTCTCCAGAGCATTTATTAAAACGCTTTTCTCATTATCGCCGAAGTTATGACAACACCCCAAGTGATAGCGCTTGGGCTTGGGATATGTATACCAATTACTACAACGAGTTAGCATCATCTCGCCAACAAGGTTTTGAGAAACTGTTTTATGAGGTCTATACCCACGCTTATGACCGCGCCTTAAGAAAAGGGCTTGATGAGGTGTGATATGTCGATAAAAACGTTCATGACTTATCTCTTTTTTATTTTTGCAGCCACTCAACTCAGTGGATGCAGTGGCCCTATTGAAGCCATATCAAAAATAGGCAAAGTCATGTGGGACCCCTCAACACCTGTGGGTAAAGAAAAAGAGCAGTCTTCCGTTGTCGCATTCACTCTATTAGCAGAGCCTGAAATCAATCCTAATGATCAAGGCGAGGCGACACCGGTTCAATTACAAATTGTTTATATGAATGAAGATTCGATCTTCGCGTCTTTAGATCAAGACCAAATTATTGAAGAAGATTGCGATCTGAAAATGCTATTAAAGAAAAATTATATCGATCATCAAGACTACACCCTTTTGCCAGATCAATATAAGCCGCTCGATCCTATAGAGCTAGATAAAAAGAATAAGTATATCGGGATCATTGCCTATTACTCTGATGTCAATATCACTCAATGGAAAAAAATATTAAAAATCAATGGGATTGGTCATCACTATAATCTGCTAGTCCATATCAAAGAAAATGAAATTGAATTTAGAAAAGAAGAGGATCAATAACAATGTCTACGAAAAATAAAGTGATATGGCATGAAGGGTTGTTTATTAAACCTCAACATTTTCAGCAGCAACAACGTTATCAAGACTATATTATTGAAACCTTGATAAAAACCTATCACGTTCATTACTATGGTTTAAGTCAACTGACACTTAATACCGAGTTATTAAGCCTTGGTCGTATTGGTCTTAAAGAAGCCTCTGGAATTATGCCAGATGGCACGCTGTTTTCTATTCCACAGCAAGATAACCTTCCTTCACCCATTGATATTTCACAAATTAATGAAGGCAGTGACAACATTGTTTACTTGGCATTGCCATTACAAAACAGCACAGTCAGTGAGATCTCTCATTCCCATAACGGTAATCATTTATTGGCACGTTATAGTGATGTATTAACACAAGTACGTGATTTACATACTGAAAATGGGGATGTCAGCACACTCAATATTGCGAAACTCAATCCTATTTTAAAATTAGGAAAAACAGAGTTAGACGCTTATGTCATGTTACCTATCTGCAAAATAAGAGAAATCAGCGCTGATGGTAGTTTAATTCTGGATAAAAACTATATTCCTACCTGCTTAAATGCGCGAATTTGTCCAATCTTAGCGGAGTTTTTAGCCGAAGTTGAAGGCGCTTTATTTGAGCGAGGACGCCAAATTGCAGAACGTATTGGCTCTCCCGGTCAACAAGGCGTTGCTGATGTTGCAGAATTTATGATGTTGCAGCTTTTAAATCGTGCTTATCCTCAATTTTCACATTTATCTAAACAGACTGTCGTTCACCCAGAACAACTCTTTAAAGAGCTACTTCAATTTAATGGTGAAATTCAAACGTTCACTAATGGCTCTCGTTTGCCTGATAAATTACCGATTTATCGCCACTACGACTTGGCAGCAGGCTTTTTGCCGCTAATAAAATCTATTCGACAAGCACTCAGTGTTGTCTTAACGCCAAGAGCTGTGCCTATTCCATTGCAAAAACAAGAGCACGGTATTCGTGTTGCGACAATTCATGACAGACAACTTCTGCAAAGTGCAGAATTTATTATTGCAGTGCGCGCTCAGTTACCTCAAGAGCAACTGCGTCGCCAATTCGCACAACAAGCAAAAGTCACGTCAGTGAATCAAATTCGTGATTTAGTCAGTGTTCAAATGCCTGGTGTTGGCTTTATTCCGTTATCAACCGCGCCTCGTCAATTGCCATATCACTCAGGCTATACCTATTTCCGCTTAGATCCTCAAGGTGAGTCATGGGCTGATATACAGAAGCACGGAAATATTGCATTCCACGTATCAGGACAATTCCCTGAACTTGATATTCAACTTTGGGCAATAAGAAGTGGAACACAACATGAGTGATTTATCATTAATACAAGAGCTTACTGAAAAGAAAGCGAACCATAAATCATATCAATTGCCATTGCGTGGTAACAACATCAATCCAATGATTGATGTCGCAACACCTTTGCTGGGTATGGTGATCAGAATGAAATCAATGTCGGCAACTCCACTATCAGAAAAGCTTTTTCAGCAAGTGGTTACTGACATTCAAGCCATTGAGCAACAACTTCAAACTCACGGCTATGAGCCGGGAGCCATTGTTTCATTTCGCTATGTGTTATGCACATTTATTGATGAAGCAGCATTAGAGCTGGGTTGGGATCAAGATAACGATTGGGTAAAACAATCCCTGTTAGTTCATTTTCATAATGAATCGTGGGGAGGTGAAAAGGTTTTCGTATTAATAGAACGTTTATTAGGTGAGCCTAAACGTTATCTCGATTTATTAGAGTTTATTTATCTCTGTTTATGCCTTGGCTATCGCGGTCGCTATAAAGTCAGCAATGGCTATGGAGATGACTTTAATAAATTACTTCGCCAACTGCAAAAACAGATCCAACAACTTAAAGGCGAGTCTCAACCCGTAGTTTTACACAAAGAAAATGGCATCAAGTCACATCAATATCGTTTAGGACAACGCTTTGGTGTTCGTTATATCGCCATTGGCTCGCTGATCTTCGCCACGATTATTTACACAGTTTATGCTTCTAGATTGAGACATCAAACTCTCAATATTTTGGAACAGCTTAATACACTTCTTAGCTAGGACGCC
>JAEYFY010000465.1 GCA_023454395.1 Pseudomonadota bacterium | reverse complement strand
CGCATTCCCTGCAAAAAATAGTGCTCGATTATAGGAGGATAAAAATGAATTGCACAGATTGAATATCCTTTTTTTTTAAAAAACTGTGGCAAAAAAGTTATAAATTATCGATCTAATCACATTTTTGACCTCTTCCATGTTCAAACTTGAAAATTAAGAACAAAAAAGAACCAAAATGATACTCAATAAATAGTCTATTTATCTTTATTAAAAAGCCTATTTTAGTTAAAAATCACTCAGTTCTCGTTTATCTCATCTTTTTAGTTTAACGAAATATAAAATTAACCATATCCGTTTGACCACTTAGATCAAGCACTGAAAGTTGATATTTACCTCGTTTCTCTAATAAATAAGAGAATGTTTCCCCGTTTTCTGTTTTGCCTATTTGTTCACCATTTAAAAACCACCATTGCATACCACTTCCTCCTTGTGTAGAAACAGTTATTTCGAGATTAGTTTCACCGGGTAATGGTCTTAATAAATCACCCGCTCGAATGCCTGAGATAAACAAGGGAATAATATCTTCTTTAATTGGTGGGCAAGTTTCAGAAATCGGCGGCAGTCGTTTTGCTCTGCGCTCTTTTTCAGGCAACCATGCTTCTAATGCTATCGGCCATAAAGCAATATCTTTTAACTCTGCGTTAGGACAATTAGGTCCCGTGCGTTTACCTTCATCATCTAACCAAATTTTTTCGTTGATCCCCAAAATACCTTCTTGGCTATCATTCAATAAAGTGGGTGGAATAGTGTTATCTAAGATCCAGCTTCGACGACTGACTCTACAGTTGCTATCTTCTTTAGGTAATGCCTTACCTGTCGGCCAACAAATTGTTGCTGCGGTTACACTATCAGGACGCAAATCAGTTGGTGGTCTTTGTTTATTTTGATAGAAATAGCCGGTTAATAAGTTATTGACCTGATTCATAATAGGGACAGCAGTTGCAAAGCCAAATTGCCCTGCAACAGGTGTCCCATCAGGTCTACCCACCCAAACACCAATGGTATAGCGAGCATTCACACCGATAGACCACGCATCTCGATAGCCATAACTTGTTCCTGTTTTCCAAGCTAAAGGAACAACGGGTGAAATTGCACTATCTGGCCGAGGTCTAGCTTCTCCAGCTAATATGCGCCTAATAATCCATGCCGATCCTTGTGACATCAACACTCGGTTTTCTATTATTTGCTCTGGCTTAAAACGTAACGGTGCTGTTTTTCCTTGCCTTGCTAATGCACTAAAGGCAGAAACAAGCTCATCCATTCGTGTTGCTGTTCCTCCTAAGATCAGCGCTAAATTTGGCTCTGAACCATAAGGAAAGCGCATTTCAAGATGGTTATGACGCAATTTTGCCGCAAATTTCTTTGCTCCATACACTTCGATAAGTTGTACCGCGGGCAAATTTAAAGAACGGCTTAGTGCTTCACTGGCACTGACCGCACCATTAAAATCAGAGTCAAAATTACCAGGACGATAATTATCAAATCGACGGGGAACATCTTGTAAGAGTGATTCTGCATGAATAAGCCCTTCATCTAATGCAAGTGCATAAATAAATGGCTTTAATGTTGAACCGGGCGAACGCCATGCACTAATCATATCGACATGACCAAAGCGCGAATTGTCATTAAAATCGGCAGAACCAACATACCCTTTTACACTCATATCCGTATGATCAACAACTAAGATGGCTAAGGATGTTTTATCCGCTAATTGATACTTCCATTGATTCGCAATATCTTCGAGTTGTCGTTGAATATTAATATCAATCGTGGTGGTAATAACAGGCTCTCGCTTTTCGTTATACATACGACGAGCCAGCAATGGTGCCAATTGCGGTGTTTGCCTTGGTGCTAATAAAACCTGTTCTTCTTTGATTTCATCAACTTTTTCTTGTGACCATATTTGATATTCTGCCAGCCTATCCAATACTTTATCTCTAGCAGCTTGAGCGCGTTCAGGATATCTATCTGGTCGTAAACGACTTGGCGCTTGTGGCAATACGGCCATTAATGCCGCCTCGCCCGCAGATAAATCAGCGGGTGATTTGCCTAAATAAGCCCAACTTGCTGCGCCGATGCCTTCTAATGTACCGCCAAAAGGAGCTATATTGAGGTAAATCTCCAGAATTTCATCTTTTGAGTAATACCACTCTAATTGCAAGGTACGCCAAAGCTGTTTGATTTTCCCCCCTAAAGTACGCGAGTGAGGATCAATAAGGCGAGCCACTTGCATTGATAACGTACTTCCGCCTGACACTATTCTTCCTGAACTTAAATCTTGCCACGCCGCACGGAATATCGCCATCGGGTTAACACCAGGATGTTGATAAAACCAGCGATCTTCATAAGTAATTAAGGCTTCTAAATATTCAGGAGAGACATCAGCGAGTTTGACATGATAACGCCATACCCCTTCTTTATCGGCAAAACGCCAAAGAGGTGTACCATCTTGCGCTGTAACAATCGTCGCAATTTGAGGTTCAGGATCAGGAAGAGGCCAAATTTTATCTGCGATCCAGACTAAAATTGGCGTTGTTAGCAAAAAAATAATGATAACAGCAATAAGCCGTTTATATCCTAGTTTCATTCAATCACTCAAAGGAAAAAGCCCTTTCCGAAGAAAGGGCTACAAGATTTAAGGAACAACATCAATCTTGGTTTCTGTTGATCCTATTGCGCGCCAATAAGGCACATACATAGATTCAACTTGTGGTGGTGGTACTTGATAGCTACCCGGTGTTACGGCTCTTGCTAAATAGAGCAATGTCGTTGGGCGATATTTATCAACAGAAATAGCAGCAACAAAGCGATCATCACGATATTCTAGATGTTTGATATTTGCTTGCCCCATATCGTCGATAAATTCCTGCAAGTCTGCAGCACTATCACTTAAGCTTGCACTACTTGATGCTAAGTTTTGGTTTTCGATTTCAAGACCGGCTGGTAATAAATCAACCACTAATGCATCAGGTACGTCTCTGTCAGCAGAAACTTCCAGTTTTACCACCAGCATTTCACCACTTTGTAAGCGATTAGGGTGAACGCGGTTTCCTTTCAAATCATAGTAACTACGATGGACATTTAATACATTACTATAAGGAGCAGGAGCGACTTTCGGATAGCCCACGATATTCATACGCGAATAAATCGCTGCGCCACCACGATTATTTAGCTCTAAGCCTTCTTGTAATTGTGCTGATGTTAATGTCTCATTGACTGCGCGATCGCTACTGATTGCAGGGACTTGACGATTAACAGCAACTTCCCAAGGCTGTTCTGCCATATTAATAAAGAAGCGCCCAGCAAGGTATAACGAATTACTTTCTTGAGTTGAGAACCACTCACGGCTTGTTAAGTTATCCGATAACGTCATCACGCTTGCATCACGAGATTGTGTTTCAAGATTATTTTCACTTAACAAAGCAATAATTAATGCTTGGTCACGAATGGTGCTACCGTAGTCGCCCAATCCATAATTATATTTACGCGATGTTGTCACACCTTCAGCAATTAAGCTTTCAGCGCGGCTGCTATCACCCATCAGTTTTAATGCGATACCTAACTGAACTAAGGCTAAGCCACTTCCAGCTTGATTACGCTCAAGATAGAGACGACGTAATTCACCTAAAGGTGCTTTTTGCTGATTAGCTAATACTAACGCAGCATAAGCCCTTGCTGAGAAACGAGCTGCATCTTGATTAACTGCATATTCATAGTTAACTAAGTTTTTATCTTGTAAATAACGTAATAAACGATCATTCGCACGTTTTAATGAATCAGCGGGAACTGAATAACCTTGTTGCGACGCACGGAATAAGAAGTCAGTCGCATAAGCGGTTAACCAATATTCTTCACGTCCACCCTGATCCCATAAAGCGAATCCGCCTTCTGATTTTTGCATCGTCAGCAGATGAGCAATACCTTTATCAATAGCCGCTTTTCTATCAGCATCAGTTTGCGTTTTAATTCCCAACTGTTTCAACTCTTTTTCTGTTGAATACAGTGAAGGATAAAGCCCACTGACGGTTTGTTCTAAGCAACCATAAGGATAAGCAAATAGCTCTCTAACATAACGCGCTACTTGTAACGGAGGGCGACTTGTCAGCAATAATTCACCTTCAAGCGTTGAGCTATTAAAGCGATTTAAAATTTCTGATGGTAAACGCCAAGTATCACCATCTTGCAATGTACTTGCATAATGAATGGTTTCTGCTGGGAATGCAGGTCGAACACCAATATTCCATGTATTATGGTAAGGTTTAATCTCTTCACCCGGTACTTTAATACCATAAATAGACAGTGAGAATTCGCCCTGACCAAAACCATGTTTCGCTTTTACTGGGATTTGAATTTGAGTACGTTCACCTTTCGTTAGCGAGACAGTTTTGCTTTCAGCGCCACCTAATCCCACCAAACCTGAAGCGGTATAATTTAAGGTAATAGATTGTGCATCATCTGTCAGATTGGTTAAATCTAACGATAAGAGCGCATTATCACCGCCAGCCATAAAGCGAGGTAATGAAAGCTGAGTCACTAAAGGTGCGGCAATAACAACTTTACCTTCTTGGCTACCAAATTTATCCGCAGTCCAAGCTTGCGCCATTAAACGAACTTCACCATTAAACTCAGGAATAGGTAAAGAAACTTCGCCCTCACCTTGTGCATTTAATTTTACAGGAGCCGTTTGTTGAGCAATGATTTGCACATCCGTTAATGGCTTTTTACCACCACGAGATAATGCGGCGGCTTCACCACCATCACCACCAAAACGCAAGTTAGCTAAACGACCTTGCCCTTCAATTAATTGCCCATAAACATCATATTGGTCGATGCTGTAACGTTTACGACCAAAGAAAGCATCGTAAGGATCAGGGGTTTTATACTCAGTGATATTCAATACACCAGTATCAACCGCAGAAACCAATACATTAATATTTTCAGGTAATGGCTGACCGGCAACTGGATTCGCTTTAATGCGGATTTTTAAATCTTGGTTAGGGCGAATTTTTTCAGGTGCATCAAGTGAAATATCAATACGACGGTTTTTATCCTGTAATGGTAAATGCAAAATACCCACAGCACGTTTTACTGTCGCTTGTTTTGAAGTATCTCCCGGTCTTACAACAACAGAAGTCAGATAGAGATCGTGTCTTGCCCACTCTTTATTAATAGGCACTTCAACATCAAGCCCTTTTTCGGGTACATCAATTTCCTGCCACCATAAAGGACCATTACTTGATTCGAGTAACACATAACCTTTACCCGGATGAGGCGCAACAATGTTTAATTTGACTTTTTCGCCCGGTAAATAACCCTCTTTATCCAGTTTCAATTTAACTTGGTCTGGTCTTACCGCGCCTGTTCCACCCGTGTTATCCATCCAAGAATAACCCGCCCAGAAACGTAGGCTACTGACTAATTCTGTTTTAGGATCGACAACTTCAATGCGATAAGAACCCCACTCAACAGGGAATGCCACTTTTGCAGTACCATCTTTCGCAATCTTAATTGTCTGTTCATCCATTTGCAGATCTTTTTCGTTATAGCCAGATTCCCAGCCATTCGAACTAGACCAACGCCAGTAATAATCATGACGTTCATAGATAAACTTCACTTTCAGATCATTAGCAGGTAGTTTTTTACCGTCTTGATCTGTATAGACAATTTCAAATTCAGCCATTGAGTTTTCATCAACGCTATAACCTGATTTATATTTGTCTGTGCGATAATCGTAAACTTCTTTTTTAGGGAATACAGGACGAATACCAGCAAGATGAGTGGCAGGCCAAACTGCTTGTTGATAACGACGAGTAACAGGACGTCCACCCGCTTCAAGTAAGCTTGCTTGTAGAATGATATTGATAGGTGATTTCAACTCAGCATAACGTTCACTATCAACACTTAACTCACCTTCACCATCAGAGTCTAAATTAAGTTCAAACTCATCCAATAGGCGGCTGAAGTTCTCATCTTTTACAGCACCAAATTCATAGCCGGGTAATTTACTAACAGCTTCACGCGAGGCTTTTAAGAAAACTTGCCCTTGTAAGCGATTATCCGCAGCTGGTGCGCCATAAAGATAGCGACCCTTAATGTCAAAATAAGCGTCATTACCACTCAATAAAATGCCTTTCTTACCGGTGATTTCTAATGCCATACGTTCTGGCATAAAGTCTTCGACCTGGAATTCATAGAAACGAGGAGTACCATCGCCTACATCAAAACGTAAGGTACGTGTACCCGTATTTTCATCCGCAGGAATAACTAATTTTAATTGGTAAAGCCCCTTTTCAGGTTGCCAAACAAAACTACGAGACACTTGCCCGTCTGTTTTAAGCAGATCGACTTTAACAGGTTGTTCTTTAATAGGATTACCATCACCGTCACGTAGCAATGCGTTAACGATTAATGTTTCACCGGGACGATAAAGATCACGAGGGCCGAAAGCAAAAAATTGTTTGCTATAACCTTGCGGACCACCAATATCAAATTCAGAAAGATCAAGCGCGGGTTTACGCAAGTCAATCATACTGGTTTGTCCATCACGAATGGCCATTAATAAACGTGCTTTATCACTTTTCTCAAGTGTGGCATGCCCTTGGCTATCTGTCTGTGCTTTAGAAATCAATCCACCTTTTTCATCTAATAGGCGAATTTCTACTTTATCTAATGCAGAACCATTTTTAAGTGATTGAGTAAAAACATCTAACGTATCAAGATAACTGTGCATCGACAGCCCGATATCACTAAATGTAAATACCGTGGCAGGCACTGTATAAGAGTATTTACCCGCTTGTTGCATAACCGCAATGTAGGCACCTTCTTTTTTCAGGGCATCTATTGATTTTAGCGGTAACAATACGTTTTCACGGGTATTTGTTTCTGTATTTAACTCAAAACGACCGGTATAGACCAAATCAGCTTGAGATAAAAACTCATCTGATTCCCAATAGTTAATATTGGAACGGCTTTCCCATTGCGTTAAAAATTGAGCTAATTGTTCATCTTTAACGCGGAAAAAGTTTACGTCAACTTGCCCCACATTTAACGCAGTAATGGGTAGACCTTCAGCCGCTTCAAGTGGCAGTAACGAACCTTTACTGGTAAAGCCAACAGACGGGAAAATTTCTTCTGTCGTTAATTTCTGGCTAAAAGGCGTTGTTAATGTACGTTCATTAATACCTTTTATTTTTTCATCGATGGTTAAATTTAATTCTGTTGATGGTGGTAAATGACGAAAACGCAGTTCCATTAAGTTATCAGATAACTCCCACGCACCTTCTAATTTCCCTTTTTTGGTATCAACAAGGTGAATTACGTCATCAAACTTTTGGTCAGGATCAAGTGGTACAGAGAAAGTCACCACCATTGTGCTCGCACCATCACGCTGTAATTCTGATGCATCTAATACAGTGACGTCTTTTCCGGCAAAACGCATTGCCAACTCATCACGGACTTCTTTGCTTTTTAATGCAGTTTGGTTATTCGTTTTTGTTGTAACTGCTGGTTTTTCGCTTGTTTGAGTTTCAGTACCTGATGTGTTCTGAGCGGTATTTTTTTGCTCTGTCACTTGTGTATTTTGCGTCTTATTAGCAGATGATGTGTTTTCATCCGCTTTATCATCACAGCCGATAAGAGCCAATGCTGATGCCAATACAACAGCAAGGGAGCTATAACGATAGCCTCTCTTTTCTGTATATTGTCTAAATTGGTTTTGGTTCATATTCATTTCCTTTAATTCAACCCCTGAATAATGCGATGTTTTATGCAGGCAGAGATAATATATGTATTTCTTTATACTAATAAGATAAAAAAATAACTTAATAAGCTATCTTTTACCGCGTAAGACGAAACAAATGACAACACAAAGTCGCCTTATTTTTACTTTAAAAACAAAGCCTAGCTAAAACAAAACGTTATATAAAAATGCAAACGATTTGCTAATTTAGTCAATTTTCTATTATAAGATAAAAAAAAGCGATATCTGATGAGATATCGCCTAAATTTAAAGGGCTGTATTAACTATCCAAATTAACTATCGGGATACCTTTTCTTAAGAATCCCCCTAGTTTGCGTTGATAAAAAGGTGATACATGGTGGATCATAAAATGACTCACGCCTTTTTCATCTTTATTCACAAAGCAAAAATCTAGAGATTGCCCTTCTTCTAAATATTCAAAAGCTGATTCAGCCGCTTGTGGGAGTATCTGCGTAATTACATCTTCTTCACCCGTTATTTCTAAACCAATAAGATAAAATGACTCTTCATTATCTTGCTCCTGAGCATTAACAATAAAGGCACGGCGGATCGGTTTATGTTCACCAAAAAACTCGCTAAGTGCGGTTGTTAATTTTTCAGGTTGTGGCTCTAGAACACTTAACTTTAAAGAAGAACCTTCAACAGAAACAATTTCTTGTGTCTCAAATTGTTCAGATACACCCATTACAAACTCCAAATCAAATAACGTTTATTATTTTGCTTTTGCTAATAACAGATTCGCGATAGAACGCACACCATAACCCGTAGCACCCGCTGCCCATTGTTCTACAGAAGATTTTCTGTATGTTGCTGAACAGTCGATATGTACCCAACCTTTTTTATAGTCGGTAACAAAGTGTGATAAGAATGCAGCCGCAGTACTTGCACCCGCAGTATGGGAAGGTGCTGCGATATTATTTAAATCAGCGAAGCTAGACGGTAATTGACTACGATGGAAATCTGCTAATGGCAGACGCCAGAACAACTCATTTTCTTGTTCAGCGCTAGTCAGTAACTCTGCAGCTAATTTATCATCAAAACTCAATACAGAGTGGTAGTCATTACCTACTGCAACTTTAGCTGCACCAGTTAATGTTGCTGCATCGATAATCAGCTCTGGTGCAATATTGCTTGCATCAATTAAACCATCAGCTAAAACTAAACGCCCTTCAGCATCTGTATTCATGATTTCAACTGATTTACCATTACGGTAACGAATAATATCACCTAATTTAAAGGCATTACCGCTGACCATATTATCTGCGATACAAAGCAGTAGTTTTACGCGTTTATTTAAACCACGAGTAACCGCTAATGCTAAAGCACCCGCTAACGTTGCTGCACCCCCCATATCGGCTTTCATTGAATTCATGGATGATGTAGGTTTGATGCTATAGCCACCTGAGTCAAAAGTAATACCTTTACCGACTAAACACGCAAATACAGGGGCATTGCTATCTTTTGTTGGGTTGAAATCTAATGCTAAATAGACAGGATCACGCGAAGAACCTCGTCCTACTGTATAGATACCAGCATAGTTTTGATCGCGCAGATCAGAACCTTTGGTGATCTTATAGCTAATATCTTCTTTATCAAGACCACAGAACAGATCAACCGTGCGTTGTGCCAATTGCTCAGGTCCTAACTCTTCAGCCGGTGTATTGATGGTATCTCTAACCCAATCAACGATGCGAATACGTGATTCTAGTTCGTGTTTATCTGCATCCTTTAATTGTGGCCATTCGATTGAACGAGCGCCTTTAGGCGCTCTAAAACCTAACCAGAAAGCCCAACTACGTTCTAAATCCCAGCCTTCGCCAACAAGTGCAACGTTACGAATACCTTGGCTATCAACTTTACGTCCACCACGCTGAATAGCGCCTAAACGGTTTTCTTCCGTTAAGTGGATTGTCATGCCGGTTTCGCTAGTGCTAATTAGTGCTCTTTCACCCCAACATGCAGCAGCAGGTTCATTTGACAGCATGATAGGCATAATTTGTTTATTCATTTATTGTCTCACTTATTATTACTGGTGGCAGTTAACCCATTCAGACTACCAGATATTTACCGTTTAGCGTGATCAATTTACTGCAAAAACAAAGAGGTCACCATTATCATCCAGTGATCTTACGTATTTACATGATATTCCTCGAAGAAGATCGCACAATAGAATATCCATACTTCCCTCTTTATGGTTATTTTTTAGTCACTAATAAAACAAAAGGTGAAAGGTTATAATGCAAAAAGACCAGCAATAAGCCAGTCTTTTTAAATTTACGATATTATCAATTATTCAAATTCATCAAGCCAAACAAGTAAAATAGCTTCAAGAATTTTTTCATTTGATTTCTGTGGATCATCGTCAAAATCTTCTAAATCACAAATCCACTGATGCATATCAGTAAAGCGTACCGTTTTAGGATCAGTGTCAGGGTAAAGATCAAATAATGCTTCCCCTATTTCTCGCGTGTCACTCCATTTCATGCTCGGCTCCTAAAATTAATGCTCTCTTGCGTGATTAATCGAATATTTAGGGATCTCAACAACTAAATCTTCGTCAGTCACTTTTGCTTGACAGCTTAAGCGGCTTTCTGGCTCTAAACCCCATGCTTTATCTAACATATCGTCTTCAAGTTCAGAGCTTTCTTCTAGTGAGTCAAAACCTTCACGCACTACACAGTGACAAGTTGTACATGCACAAGACATTTCACAAGCATGTTCAATTTCGATGCCGTTGCGTAATGCAACATCTAGAATAGACTCACCTTCTGTTGCGTCAACAACAGCGCCTTCAGGGCACAGAGTGCTATGGGGTAAAAATACAATTTTAGGCATAGTTATATCTCATCCACAGAATGACCTGCCAACGCTTGTCGAATAGATGAATCCATACGACGCGCTGCAAAATCCTGAGTTTGCTTATCCAGTAGTTTAATCGCGTTTTCAATAGCAACAGGATCTGTTCCTTCAACGCTCTCTATTAAGGTATCTACAACTTTGTCGATAGCCATTTTCTCATCTTCATTTAACAGATGAGCATCTTCTTCTAATGCTGCAGTTAAACTTTCTAACACGCGAGCTGCTTCGACTTTTTGCTCGGCTAAACGACGAGCTTGTAAATCTTCTTGGGCATTTTCCATCGAAGATTGGATCATCTTAGCGATTTCAGTATCGCTAAGACCATAAGAAGGCTTGACCTGTACGGAGGCTTCAACACCCGTTGATTTTTCCATCGCACTAACACTGAGTAAGCCATCAGCATCAACTTGGAATGTGACACGAATATGTGCGCCACCCGCAGCCATTGGAGGAATTCCACGTAATGTGAAACGCGCTAAAGAACGACAATCACTCACCATTTCACGTTCACCTTGAACAACATGAACGCTCATTGCCGTTTGACCATCTTTGAATGTCGTAAATTCTTGCGCTCTGGCAACAGGAATAGTGGTATTGCGTGGGATCACTTTTTCAACTAATCCGCCCATTGTTTCAAGACCAAGAGAAAGTGGAATAACATCCAGCAATAGCATTTCGCTATCCGGTTTATTACCCACCAAAATATCAGCTTGGATTGAAGCACCAATGGCAACCACTTTATCTGGATCGATAGAAGTTAAAGGTTCACGTTTAAAATAATCACCCACCATTTGACGAACTAATGGCACTCGTGTTGAACCGCCAACCATAACCACTTCTAGAACTTCATCGATTTCAACATCCGCGTCTTTTAATGCGCGGCGAACCGATAATAGTGTACGTTTTACTAATGATTGAATTAATGATTCAAACTCAGCACGAGTTATCTCACCTTTCCATCCATTAATGTTGATATCTGCAACATCGTTATCACTCAATGCAATTTTGGTTTCTGATGCAACATCCAGTAATTGACGTTGTAATACAGCATCTTTTTGATGCCCAAAACCAGCACGTTCTCTTATCCAGTCTGCCAGCATCATATCAAAATCATCGCCACCTAACGCGGTATCACCGCCAGTTGCTAAGACTTCAAAAACGCCTTTAGTTAAACGAAGAACAGAGATATCAAAAGTACCACCACCTAAGTCATAGACAACAATGGTGCCTTCTTTTCCTGAATCTAGGCCATAAGCAATAGCTGCCGCTGTTGGTTCGTTTAATAAACGTAAAACATGCAAACCAGCACGACGAGCCGCTTCTTTTGTGCCTTGACGTTGAGCATCATCAAAATAAGCCGGTACGGTAACAACAACACCATCAAGTTCACCACCTAATGATTGTATCGCGCGCTCTGCTAATGTTTTTAAGATGTCAGAAGAGACTTGGATAGGATCGACAATACCTGCCGCAGTTTTAATTAATGGTAGACCGTTGTCATTTTCATGAAAATGATAAGGAAGGTTTGGATAACGGCTTGTCACATCACTCAGTGAGCGACCCACCATTCTTTTTATTGAGCTTATCGTGTTGGCAGGATCTTTTTCTGCTTCTTTTTTAGCATTCCAACCAACGTTGATATTATCAACTTGATACTGCACGACAGATGGCAATAAATAGCGACCTTCGCTGTCAGAAAGCGCTTCGGCTTGCCCACTACGTACAGTGGCAACTAATGAGTGTGTCGTACCTAAATCAATACCCGCTGCAAGCCGGCGCTGGTGCGGTGCAGGCGTTTGACCCGGTTCACTAATTTGTAATAATGACATAACAGTTTCCCTTAAAAACCATCAAACAGACGTTCTTCGAGTTGCTCTACTTGCTCTTTTAACTTTGCGAGAAAACGTAATTTTCTCACATTATCTGCAGCAATATCCCAAGTTTGATTATCCAGCGTTTTAACCATTTCATTATGGCGTACAGTGTACATTTTTTCTAAACGTGCAGAAAAATCGGCTAACAAACTTTCGGCTTCAGCACTGTGTTCGATGTTATCCAGCTCTTCACGTAATGTGAGTTGCTCCATTAAAAAAGCAGTATCGTGCATCGTTTGTTGCTCATTAGCAATATCGATACCGTGCAATGAGAGCATGTATTCAGCTCTTGAGAGTGGATTTTTTAAGGTCTGATAAGCCTGATTGATGGTTGAAGCAAGCGAGATTGCTTGAGCCTGTTCTTTGTCAGACTGACCTGCAAAACGATCTGGGTGATATTGACGCTGCATATCTTGATAATGTGTAGCAAGTTGCTGTTTATCAATATCAAAACGATTAGGCATGCCTAATAGTGTGAAATAGTCCATACATCTACTCTTGGATTAATTAACGTTAATACTGTGTTTTAACACAAATTACACAGTGAAGCTCTCACCACAACCACACTCATTTGATACATTTGGGTTGTTAAATTTGAAGCCTTCGTTTAATCCTTCTTTGACGAAATCAAGTTCTGTTCCATCTAAATAGACCATGCTTTTACCATCAACGATAACTTTCACACCTTTGTCTTCAAAAACAGTATCTTCGTCATTGATGACATCAGCAAATTCAAGAACATAAGCCATTCCAGAACAACCAGATGTTCTTACGCCTAAACGCAAACCTTCACCTTTTCCACGATTAGATAGGAAAGAGCGAACTCGATTAGCGGCGGATTCTGTAAGGGAAATTGACATGGCACACCTCACTCATAAAGAACGAAAGCGGATACTGAAAAAAAGTTTCAGCATCCGCCAATATTTTATTTTTTTATTATAAAAGACAATTACTTGCCTTGGCGTTTGCTTTTATAGTCTGCAATCGCTGCTTTTATTGCATCTTCTGCAAGAATTGAACAGTGAATTTTCACTGGTGGTAATTCTAATTCTTCTGCAATTGCTGTGTTCTTAATAGATTCGGCTTCATCTAATGTTTTGCCTTTCATCCATTCTGTTACCAGTGAACTTGATGCAATTGCTGAACCACAACCATAAGTTTTAAAACGCGCATCTTCAATTACGCCATTATCGTCAACTTTGATTTGCAGTTTCATAACGTCACCACAAGCTGGTGCGCCAACCATACCACTCCCGACAGTAGGGTCATTATTATCAAATGATCCGACATTACGAGGGTTTTCATAATGATCAATTACTTTTTCGCTATAAGCCATGATTTAACTCCTGAAAACGTCTGATTAATGGTGAGACCATTCGATACTGTTGATATCAACACCTTGTTTATGCATATCCCAAAGTGGAGAAAGATCACGTAAGCGACCAATTGCACTGTGGATTTGTTCAATTGCATAATCTATTTCTTCTTCTGTGGTGAAACGACCCAGAGAGAAGCGAATAGAACTGTGTGCAAGTTCATCTGTTAAACCTAAAGCACGCAGTACATAAGAAGGTTCTAAACTTGCTGAAGTACAGGCAGAGCCTGAAGATACAGCAAGATCTTTCAGTGCCATCATTAATGATTCGCCTTCAACATAGTTGAAGCTCACATTGAGAATGTTTGGCGCAGTGTGTTCTAAAGAACCATTGATATAAACTTCTTCGATATCTTTAATGCCATTCCATAAACGTAAACGTAATTCGTTTAAGCGTTTAGTTTCATCAGCCATTTCTTCTTTCAAAATACGGTAAGCTTCGCCCATACCTACAATTTGGTGAACGGCTAATGTACCTGAACGCATGCCACGCTCATGTCCGCCGCCATGCATTTGTGCTTCTAAACGAATGCGAGGTTTACGACGAACATAAAGCGCACCAATACCCATAGGACCGTAAACTTTATGCGCAGAAAGAGAAAGTAAATCAACTTTTAACTTAGAGAGATCAATCGGTAATTTACCCACGCTTTGTGTTGCATCTACGTGGTAAATAATACCTTTGCTACGGCATAATTCACCGATAGCAGCAATATCTTGAACAACACCAATTTCGTTATTTACATGCATGATAGAAACTAAAATAGTGTCTTCACGCATCGCTTCTTCAAGCTCTTTCAGGTCAATCAGACCATCACTTTTTGGTGCTAAATAAGTAACTTCAAAACCTTCACGCTCAAGTTGACGACAAGTGTCTAAAATGGCTTTATGTTCGGTTTTTGAAGTGATGATGTGCTTACCTTTTTTCTGGTAAAAGTTAGCAACACCTTTTAGTGCGAGGTTATCAGCTTCAGTTGCGCCTGATGTGAATACGATTTCACGAGGATCTGCACCGATTAAATCAGCAATCTGATTACGTGCAATATCGATAGCTTCTTCTGCTTGCCAACCAAAACGGTGTGAACGAGAAGCTGGGTTACCAAAAATGCCATCAATAGTCAGGCATTGCATCATTTTTTCAGCAACTCGTGGATCAACAGGAGTGGTTGCTGAATAATCTAGATAAATGGGTAATTTCATTGCTCACTAACTCCAAAGACGACGGATCTTCTTTAATAATTTTGTTTTTGCCTACCTAGAGATCGCCGTTAAACTCGCATATTAACAATGGTTTCTTGTAAACGACCATTGATAGCATGGCGTTTTTCATTGTCTTGACGATCGGCGACATCCATAACCTCTTCGTTATTTACTAACTCTTCAAGGCTGATACTGCTTAAGAAACTGGTTATACGATCACTTAAATCACGCCACAAAGTATGAGTCAGGCAACGATCGCCACCTTGACAACCTTCTTTGTTACCCTGACAACGGGTAGCATCGACAGATTCATCAACCGCAGAAATAACTTGAGCAATAAAAATTTGCCCTGCATCACGGCCTAATAAATAGCCGCCACCAGGACCACGAACACTTGCAACTAATTCATTTTTACGCAAACGTGAGAAAAGCTGCTCAAGATAAGAAAGGGAAATCCCTTGACGCTCTGAAATATCAGCGAGGGGGACAGGGCCTTGCTGTGAATGCAATGCAACATCAAGCATTGCAGTAACTGCGTAACGCCCTTTTGATGTCAGTCTCATAACAAATACTCCGTGGTGAACAATAATCAAATTGTGTCATTCCCGAGTAATTTAGTCAACTATTTATCCGAGTGTTTTAGTCAAGTATTATACTCAGCCAAAAGTTGACTTAAGTTAATCAACTTTGCCCTCTATTTCTTAGCCCATTTCTCAACTGATGTCAGAATGCCACGTAAGATATGAAGCTCTTGTGTTTCTGGGCGTGCACGCGTAAATAGACGACGTAAACGGCTCATCACTTGTCCCGGATGTTTAGGGCGAATAAAGCCAGATTCATTAAGCACCTGCTCTAAGTGAACGTAAAAACGTTCTATATCATCAGCAGGTGGATAATCAATCTCTGATGGGTTATTTTCCTCTTGTTTTTCTTCTTGGGCAAGTGCTGCCATACGAATTTCATAACTAACAAGCTGAACAGCCATCGCTAAATTTAAAGAACCATATTCTGGATTAGTCGGAACATACAGATGAAAATCACATTTTTGTAATTCTTCATTGGTTAAACCTGTGCGTTCACGACCAAAAATAATAGCAACTGGCTTATTTTTAGCTTCCATAACACAACGTTCACCACATTCACGAGGTGCAAGCATTGGCCAAGAAAGTGTACGGCTACGGGCGCTTGTTCCTATAACTAAACCACAGCCTTCAATCGCTTCATCGATACTATTAACAATATGTGCATTGCCAATAACATCACTTGCACCCGCGGATAGGGCAATAGAATGCGAATCTGGTTTTTCTTTTGGATTAACAAAATAAAGATTGGTTAATCCCATGGTTTTCATAGCTCGAGCTGTAGAGCCCATATTGCCTGTATGCGAGGTTTCTACAAGGATGATGCGAATATTTTCTAACATTGATTTCTTGTTAATTGCTTTGTGATCTATCTATTTTATCACAAATGTAGCCAGAAACACGAATGCCTGTTATACTCTGGCACGTTTTTTATCCCCGTTCTTTAACATCTTGTGGAAGATAACCATGCATCCGATGCTGAATATTGCCATACGTGCCGCACGTAAGGCTGGTAATTTAATCGCCAAAAATTACGAAAATCCTGAATCTGTAGAAACTAATCAGAAAGGTACCAATGATTTTGTCACTAACGTTGACCGTGACGCAGAACAAGCAATCATTGAAATCATCCGTAAATCTTATCCAAAACACACCATTATTACGGAAGAAAGTGGCGAGTTACTCGGTGAAGATCACGACATACAATGGGTTATTGATCCACTTGATGGCAC
>JAEYFY010000316.1 GCA_023454395.1 Pseudomonadota bacterium | reverse complement strand
TAATTTTAACCACTAAATAAATAACACTAAAGATTTAAATATTGTTATTCCTAATTAATAATTTTTTATCTTTATATTTATTTCTTATTTAAATAAAGGCAAAGTCGAATTTAAATACAATTTAACTAGTGGTAACGAGTAACACGCCATCATAAAAAGAATAATTATCTGTAAATATTAAAAAGAGGAGCACAAGAATGCTATTCAATCACAATATCTAATCAATACGTACAAGTAACAACAAAACCCAATGAAACATTATAAAATCTAAACTATTACAATGGTTAATATAAAAAGCCCAATTGTGCTCTTTTAACAATATTTGAAAAAAAAAGATCAATATTTGTGATCTTAATCACTTCGTTAAGTGTGAAAAACTCACCCCTATATTTTCCTTATTTTGTGATAATAATCACAATAGAGCGTCAAGAATATTTTTGTTTTGTAAATTAATGCAGGGATAAATCTGAAAGTGATTTCAGTTTGTAAACAAAAAACAGTGTGGAAATAAAATCTTGTGATTATTGTCACATAATGACTTGTGCTAAAAATCATGTTATTTCATTATCAATATTCTTAATCAATTTAATTTAAATAAGAATAACACGCATTATCATAGAGTAGATTTACTAATTATTCGTTTCAGCTTTTTTTATCTTTTTGTTCAATAACACCATATAGATTTTCTTTTAAGGGATATTACCTTTTAGATACCCTAAACATTCAGTATCATATTGCGGTAAATAATGATTAAGGGGAATGTCAGATGCTGTGGTTTAAAAATATTTTGGTCTATCGCTTAAATAAAGAGATAGCGCTGTCAATGGATGAGTTAGAACAACAGCTTGCTTCATTGGCATTCACACCTTGTAGCAGCCAAGATATGACCAAAACAGGTTGGGTTTCGCCAATGGGTGATCGCGGTGAAGCGCTTATTCATGTTGCTGGCAAGCAAGTGATGATCTGCGCCCGAAAAGAAGACAAAATCCTACCTGCCACTGTAATTAAAAATGCCTTACAAGATAAAGTTGAAAAGCTTGAAGGTGAACAAGGGCGCAAACTGAAAAAAACAGAAAAAGCGACTCTAAAAGATGAAGTTGTGCATACTTTGCTTCCTCGGGCTTTTAGTAAATTTTCACAAACGTTTATTTGGCTCGATTTAGAAAAACAACTCGTTATTGTTGATTCAGGCAGCGCAAAACGTGCCGAAGACAATCTAGCATTATTACGTAAAACCTTAGGTTCATTACCGGTTGTTCCTTTGAACTTTAATGAATCCGTTGAATTAAAAATGACGGAGTGGGTACGCTCTGGAGAACTCCCTGCTGGTTTTACCTTGATGGATGAAGCAGAACTAAAAGCGGTACTAGATGAAGGTGGCGTGATTCGTTGTAAGAAACAAGAATTAGTTTCTGATGAAATTGCGACACATATAGAAGCGGGTAAATTTGTTACCAAACTCTCTGTAGATTGGGAAGATCGCCTGCAATTTATGCTTTGTGATGACGGTTCTATCAAACGCATTAAATTTAGTGAAACTTTGCGTGAGCAAAATGATGATATCGATAAAGCCGATTTTGCCCAACGTTTTGATGCCGACTTTATTTTAATGACCGGTGAACTCAGCGCTTTAATTGAACGCGTCACCGAAGTCTTAGGTGGCGAAGCAGAGTAATAATGTTATTCAAGAAAACAGCCTATCATTCTCATGTATAGGCTGTTTTTTATTTAATGAAAAATAAAGATTATTTTTGAATTAAATAACGAATAGTCGGACCATCTTGTTGAATATCTAACACGGTATAACCGTAGTTTTTAGCATCAAGTGGAATATTGTTGATTGATTGAGGGCAATCACTGACCACTTCTAAAATCTCGCCTTTTTTCAGTGATGGCATAGCTTCAAGCGTTGCCACCGCAGGGTAAGGACAAGGTTCACCGACCATATCTAGACGATAATCAGGAATAATGGTGTCTTTCTGGCTCATGCGATTTCCTTATTAATCTGGGTTGAAATAGAGTGTGCTTGTTGTGCTTTTTTACGGAAGAAATGTTTCTCCCACCAAAGCAGCAACACAAATGACAGACCCAACATCAGATATGTCACGCCTAATCCACCTACTGGCCCAAAAGTATCCAGTAAATTAATTTTGTCATAATCGGTCGCTAAGATGGCTGAAAAATCATCCCAGTAATAAGCGAGTAACGTCGAACCAATGACATTACCTAATCCTACCCACCAAAAATGAATTTGCCCTTCAACAGCGCGATACATCCAGCCGGTTTCACACCCGCCCGCAAGCACAATACCAAAACCAAACAATAAACCACCCACAACCGCATTAGGTCCCGCCCACATAATTTTAGGTGATGCACCTAATTGGACATAGCTAAAGATCCCAATAGCACTCACCGCCATACCGATGATAATCGCTTTTGCCATATGGGTTCTGCCTGTTATCCATAAGTCACGGAAAGCAGAAGTAAAACAGATTTGCGCACGTTCAATTAAAATACCAAAACCAATACCGCCTAGCATAGCGAAGCCCAGTTTTGGTGAATCAAACAGAATAATTAAAGACCACGCAATCATGGCAAAAAAGATAACCATTCCCAATCTAAAGCGACGTTTCGCACGTTGTTTATCTTGAGTAATAGGTGAAGCTTGGCTGACTTTTTGCAGTTTTACTGGAATACGGAACAGAGGCATCAATGATAACTTGGCACCAAAGTAAGAACCGATTGCCGTTGCAACGGCAAAGAACCATGCATGTAAAGAGAACTGAGGAATACCCGTAAAGAAGGCAGCAAGGTTACAACCCATTGCTAGACGAGCACCAAAACCTGCGATGATCCCACCTAGAACAGCTTGAAGAATACGAATTTTATGTTGAGGATGACGAAGTTTGACGTTGTTGGCCCAAAGAGCTGCCATAATACAACCGCCAAACATCCCGATAATCATCACACCATCAATACGCGTTAATGGCGTACCTTCAAGACCGATAATTTTAAAGTAACCCCATTCTTCAGGGTGAGCGCCAAACCATTGCATAACGTGACCACCCCAGCGAGTAAACTCACCAGTGACAGCCCAAAAAGTACCCGTTAAACCAAAATAGTAAGTTGATAAAATACCTGCCGCAATGACTGCTGGAAGAGGCTTCCAAAAACGGATCAGGTATTGAGATTTAAATTCTGACCAAGACATGTTTTTTCCTAGAGCTTACCTCTACGAGAGACACTCTCCACGCAGTAGGATGAGGCGAACATGTTACTCCGATAATTTTTTTATCAAAGAGTCAGTATTCAGATAAATGAGAGAAATTTGCGTTATAACAATTTTTTTGTAACAACTGGGTAACGTCTTCCACTTATCAATCGCTTTATTTTTTGATTAGTAAGTGGAAGATAAAAACTTAGCAGATACGAGGTAATGGCTCGTTATAAGGTAGGTCAAGAATACGGCTAGTACCAAAAATACCCGTTAAACGAATATAGTTATCGGTTGTGACTTCACCAATCGTACAAGCGTCTTTTCCTAAATCATGTTGATGTAGAGCTTCAAGCACTTGGGCTTCTGCTTCTGGTGATACCACTAAAACAATTTTTCCTTCGTTAGCGAAATTCAGCGCTTCAAGCCCTAATAATTCACAAACGCCACGAACAGATTGTTTCATAGGTAATTTACTTTCATGCACATTCATACCGCAACCACTGGCTTGAGCAAATTCATGTAAAATTGCTGTCACTCCGCCTCGTGTTGCATCACGTAATGCTCGAATACCTTTAAGTTGACGTAAAGGCGCAATCATTGGCTCCAGAACAGCACAATCACTTTGCAGATCGGCTTCTAATCCTAAATTTTCACGCAGATTCAGGATTGTTGCACCGTGATCGCCAATCGTGCCGCTCACTAAGATCTTATCGCCAGCTTTGATATTACTTGCAGCCCAATTAATTGCCGTTGGAATAACCCCAATACCCGCAGTATTGATAAAGATCTTATCCGCAGCACCACGAGGAACCACTTTTGTATCCCCCGTAACAATTTGTATTCCTGCTTGTGCTGCTGCTTTCGCCATTGCCATAACAAGGGTTTCGAGGGTTTCAAAGGGAAGCCCTTCTTCAAGAATAAAACCACATGAAAGGTAACGAGGAACCGCACCACCAACAGAAAGATCGTTAGCCGTACCGCAGACCGATAATTTACCAATATTTCCACCGGGAAAGATTATCGGATCGATAACATAGCTATCTGTACTAAATGCAAGACGATCACCAAGAGTGGTTAATTCATTTAACGCGATCCGCGCTTGATCTTCTTTTTCATTTAATAATGGATTATCGAACGCTTTTAAAAACAGTCCTTCGATAAGTTGTTGCATACCTTGCCCACCATTTCCTTGGGCTAAGGTGATTTCATCAGGTTGTTTCATATATTACCTTCACGGCGATACTGATAATAAGCCGCACATGCACCTTCAGATGATACCATCAAGGCACCCAATGCCGTTTCTGGTGTACAACTTTTACCAAAAAGTGGGCAATCGGAAGGTTTGCATCGTCCTGTTAATACATCACCACAGCGAGATTGCGGATTATCTGCCACTTTCTGCGGTGCGGGAGTAAAACGTCGTTCAGCATCAAACTCAGAATAAGCAGGTGTTAATTGAATACCTGACATTGGGATTTCACCCAATCCACGCCATTCACTGGTTTCTTTTAACATAAACACTTCGCTCAGTGCTTTTTGAGCCAACTTATTACCTTCATTCGGTACAATGCGGCTATATTGATTTTCAATACTTAAAACATAATCTGCATTTTCTGCTTTTGCTTTAAGTTGTTTAATGACCATCAG
The DNA here is from genome assembly GCA_023454395.1 of Pseudomonadota bacterium. GTDB lineage: Bacteria > Pseudomonadota > Gammaproteobacteria > Enterobacterales > Enterobacteriaceae > Proteus > Proteus appendicitidis. The sequence goes on along the minus strand of JAEYFY010000316.1, from coordinate 3,237 downwards.
TATAGCTTGCAATAAGTCTAATGGTTCAAATCCTGTCACCACAAAAGGCTTTTCAAATTCGTCACATAGCGGTTGATATGGCGTACAGCCAATCACCATACTCACATGCCCCGGAGCAATAAAGCCGTCAATGCGAACATCACCTTGTTCTAGTAAACAACGCAACGTCGGCACGATAGTAATATGCTGACAAAACAGAGAGAAGTTTTTAAGCCCGCGCAATTTCGCTTGTTGTAGCGTCATTGCCGTACTTGGCATCGTTGTTTCAAAACCTAAACCAAAGAAGACAACTTGTTTATCTGGGTTATCTTGGGCAATTTTGAGTGAGTCGAGCGGTGAATAGACAATACGAATATCACTGCCACGACGACGCGCATCAAGCATGGAGCCATTACGACCCGGTACTCGCATTGCATCACCAAAAGTACAGAAAATAACATCTGGACGGGCTGCGATTTCTAAACATGCATCAATTCGCCCCATTGGTAATACACAAACAGGGCAGCCGGGTCCATGAACAAATTCAATTTCTTCTGGTAGTAAGCGGTCTAGACCAAATTTAAAAATGGCATGTGTATGCCCACCACACACTTCCATAATTTGTAATGGACGTTTAATTGGATGAGGCCATTGTGAAATTGTTTCACGGATTTGAACTAGTAAGGCTTTCGCAAGTTCGGGATCACGAAATTCATCAACGTACTGCATCATCAGCCTCTTCGAGGGTTACACCATACACATGCTGTAATGCATCAAGGGTATCTTGTGCTTCTTGCTCATCAAGAATACTCATGGCAAATCCCACATGAATAAGCACCCATTTGCCTAATAATTCACTAGGTTCGCCTTCACATACCATCGAAATATTAACAGCACGTTTGACGCCACTGACTTCGGCATAAGCGAGTTGGTGGACGTCTTCGCCCACCTCAACAATCTTAGCTGGCACACCTAAGCACATAAACGGCTCTCCAACCAAGCTAACCACTCTTCCATGCCTTCACCCGTTGTTGCTGATAACGCAATGATTTCGATATTTGGGTTAACACGGCGAGCCGATTCAATACAGGCTTGAACGTCAATATTCAGATGTGGCACTAAATCAATTTTGTTGATAATCATTAAATCAGCCGCAGCAAACATATGCGGATATTTTAGCGGTTTATCTTCACCTTCAGTGACAGAAAGAATAGCAACTTTATGTTTCTCACCCAGATCAAAACTGGCAGGGCAGACTAAGTTACCCACGTTTTCAATAAAGAGAATGCTGTTATCTTGTAAGCCTAATTGATGTGTCGCATCATGCACCATTTGTGCATCAAGGTGACAACCTTTACCTGTATTCACTTGGATCGCTGGCACACCTGTTTCACGGATACGATCCGCGTCATTAGTGGTTTGCTGATCGCCTTCGATCACAGCGCAAGGCAGTCGTTGCGCCAACTGTTTTAATGTTTGAGTTAATAGTGTCGTTTTACCAGAGCCGGGGCTTGAAACTAAATTCAATGCCAACACATTTTGTTGTTCAAAATGTTCACGGTTATGAACAGCAATGCGGTTATTTTTATCCAACACATCCATTTCAATTTTCAGCATACGCTTTTGGCTAATACCGGGAGCATGTGTGCCTGCTTCACCTTGACCATAATGCATATTCTGATTTTCAATCACAGGGCTAAATTGCTCTTCGTGATCATGTTCATGTGCGTGCTCATGATCGTGGCTGTGAGAATGATGATGTGAATGTTCATGGCTATGATCATCAGCATGATCATGACTGTGAGCATGGTCATGATTGTGTGAATGATTGTGTGAATGTTCATGCTCATGATGATCGTCATCTCCATGATGGTGTTCATGGAAAACAGGCGTTTCGTTTAGCTGTGCATCGTTATGAAAATGGAGATGAACATCGCCACTGTTATGGTAATAGTGATGATGAACGATGATAGGCTGACCATGTGTTTCGTAGTTATGCTTATGCTTTTGCTCAGACTTATCAATGTATTTATGAACAGTATTCGCTGGAGTAGCAGTGTGTTCATGATGGTGATCATGCCCATGATGGCCGTGATCATGATGATGACCGTGGTCGTGATGATCATGGTCATGAGAGTGATGATGGTGGTGATCATGTGAATGAGGCTCTACGCCTTCAATTCTGACATTGCCTTCGCCACAACCGCAAGTGCTACACATATTCTGACTCCTGTACTATTCAATAAGAAGAATGTGACTCTGTGTCGCGTAAAATTTCTACACTATGATCTTAACTGACCACGGAAGAGAGAACGACGACTTAAATCAACTTCTGCTACGGATTGTGTCTGAACAGGAAGAGAAAGTGCCATTTTTACACTATTTTCCACCAACTCAACAGCATGTTCCCCTGAAAGGTGTCTATCAAGTGGCGACATTAATGAACACGCGAGATATTGCATATCACCAGCAAGCTCTCCCACAACGAATTTAATCTGACCACAAGGTAATTCTAATCCAATGCGATCACCGACTTTTCGATGTGGCCATTCTTGTGAAGGTCCCGGAAAAACGACTAGCTCTAGCATCCACGGAGTAAGAACAGCGCCAATCCACTGATTTTCAAATAAGGTAAAGCCCCCTGCTTTTACAGGAATACCTTCTCGATAAAAAGGAAGCCCTTTCATCTCTTTTTCAGCAATTTCACTAAAACGCGCTTCAAGTTGCTCAACCGGTGGTTCATCGTATCCTTCGATATCCCAGCTTATTTCACTCATGCTGTTACCTCTTTGGGTGTGACAGGAATACCATATTCACGCAAAATATTGACGACATGTCCTAACGCAATTTCCATTGATTTTTGACCAATGTCAGACAGTGACATGCTTGGCTCTAATGAAGCAGGTTCAATACCCACTAAAATAAGCTTACGTGGAAATTCATCTGTCATACGCAATGCCATAAGCACATCAGATAAACCTAATTGATGAGGTGAGATTTTCTGTGTAAAAAGCGCGGGAACATCATCATCATGTAAGACAAAAATACTGCCCGGTTCATGATTACTTCTTACTGCATCAGCAACAATCAGGAGATCTCTGGCGGCGATATCTTGCAAAATTTCCATGCCAGATGTGCCACCATCAATAACATCGACGTTCTCTGGTAAAGAGAAGCGCTCTTCGAGCGCTTCTACTATACGAACACCAATGCCTTCATCGCTTAGTAATAAATTACCAATACCTAAGACGAGAGTTC
>JAEYFY010000252.1 GCA_023454395.1 Pseudomonadota bacterium | reverse complement strand
ATGAGAAGTTAATCCAATATGCACAAAAAGTTTGGGGTATAAACCAAGGTTCTGACGCTTTTAAAATTGAAACTGCGATTAATGAAACTCGAAAATTCTTTGAATTAATGGGACTTAGAACTCGACTAACTGATTTCAAAATCACTGAAGAAGATATTCCAGCTTTAGTGCGAAAATTGGAAGAGCACGGACAAACCGCACTAGGCGAGCATCAAGATATCACATTAGAAGTCAGTCAACGTATTTATACAGCGGCACTCTAAGTACTTTAATGCGACTTTGGAGACAGAAATGGATAAACCTAAACTGATCAAGCTATCTGATGGAAATACCATTCCACAACTTGGTCTTGGTGTTTGGAAAGCAGATAATCATCAAGTTGTTAACGCTATTCATCACGCACTTGATACAGGCTATCGCCTTTTTGATACGGCAGCGATTTATCATAATGAAGAAGGTGTGGGTAAAGCGTTAAAACAGGTCACTGTTCCTCGTGAGGAGCTTTTTATCACAACAAAATTATGGAACAACGATCAAACGCATGCTCGTGGTGCTGTCTTAGAAAGTCTCCAGCGTTTGCAACTTGATTATATTGATCTCTATTTAATGCATTGGCCTGCTCCCTCACGCGAACTTTATGTTGAAGCGTGGAAACAGATGATTATTTTGCAAAAAGAAGGGTTAGTAAAAAGTATTGGTGTTTGTAATTTTAAAGAAGAACATCTTGAACGTATCATTACTGAAACAGGTGTAGCCCCTGTTATTAATCAGATTGAAATTCACCCTTTAATGCAACAAGCGCCATTAAGAGCATGGAACACAACGCATAATATTGTGACCGAATCTTGGAGCCCTTTAGCACAAGGTGGTGAAGGTGTTTTCAACCAGCCCATTATTCAAAAACTTGCCGAAAAATATCATAAAACCCCAGCACAAATTGTTTTACGTTGGCACCTAGATAGTGGACTTGTGGTGATCCCTAAATCTGTTACGCCTTCTCGTATAGAAGAAAACTTCCATATTTTTGATTTTAAATTGGAGAAAGAGGAAGTTGCGGAAATAACAACACTTGATCAGAAAAAACGTTTAGGTCCTGATCCTGATATTTTTGTTGATATCTAATTTTTGATATTGAATAAAAAGCCAATAGTATTATTTCTATTGGCTTTTTTATACTTAAAATTTACTTTCAATTTTTATTTCTAAACTTATTTTATTTTTTTGATCATTTATTTTTATATATTGAATAATTAATTAATTCAAGTTCACTTTCTGATATCAAAAACATCTATAAATACGAGAATCTCATCATTATTTGTTACGGTGAGTTTAAAAATGACAAAATTTAAAAGTGGACTAACGCCTCAACTCTCTTCTATTACAAAGAAAGTTGCTTGGTTTAATATTTTTATTCAACTGGCATTTCCTATCTCAGCAACCCTTCCAGCCAATGTGTTTGCTGACGGAAATAACCAAGAAAAACAGGCTATTAATTTATTTAAAAAACAGAAAAATTATCAGGTTAAAGCGGGCGATACACCTGAATCTATCGCTAAGCAATTTAATATAAAATTATTTAAACTTATAGAAGCTAACCCTGATTATGTCTCTTTAGTGGGTAAATTAAAAATAAAGGCGGGCATAACACTTAATATCCCCGATGAGCCTTTATTAACAAAAAAATGGCTAAATAATAATAATCAAGATATTCCGATCCCTTCAACTAACGGGCAAGAACTAGCCCAAATTATTGTCGATAATTCATCTTTATTAAATAGAGACACTGATGCGACACAATTCGCAATAAGCCAAATATCAAATAAGGCCAATCAACAAATAGAACAATGGCTTAATCAATTTGGCCATGCTCGTGTATCACTTTCTACTGATAAAAATTTCACATTAGAAAGTAGCTCAGCCGATCTCTTGATCCCATTGTACGATCAAGAAAAAAACCTAGTTTTCTCTCAAACCAGTTATCACCGTAAAGACTCTCGTAGTCAATTAAACCAAGGGGTTGGCTACCGGCATTTTACTGATAAATTTATGGTGGGTCTGAATGCTTTTTATGACTACGATTTAAGTCGTTATCACAGCCGCTTTGGTGTGGGTGCTGAAGTATGGCGAGACTATTTTAAATTAAGTGTAAATCACTATCACCGTCTCTCTAACTGGCGTACCTCTGACGACGTTACAGATTATAACGAGCGTCCTGCTAATGGGTGGGATATTCGTACAGAAAGCTACCTGCCCGCTTACCCACAATTAGGTGCAAAACTTATTTTTGAACAATATTACGGTAAAGAAGTCGGCTTATTTGGCAAAGATAATCGCCAAGAAAATCCTCACGCTTATACTGCGGGGCTTACTTATACGCCAGTGCCTTTAATTACCTTCGGTGCTGAACGTCGCTTTGGTTTAAATGACAACAGTGATAATAAATTTGATGTGAATATCCAATATCGACTTGGAGAATCACTCTCTTCACAACTTAATCCCGATAATGTGCGAGCAACTCGTTTAATGTCAGGAAATCGCTATGATTTTGTTGATAGAAATAATGACATTGTTTTGGAATATAAAAAGAAAACTTTAGTCTTCCTTTCTATAAATCCAACCCTTAACGGTTATGCGAAAGAAGAAAAAGATTTAGGTGTGCAAGTTCGTTCAAAATATCCTGTTAAACAGATTGAGTGGTCAGCAAGTCGCTTAATCGCTAATGGAGGTAAAATTAATCATAATAATAATCTTAACTATTCGATAATTTTTCCTCATCATATCTCAGGTTCAACTGAAAAAAACAGCTACACAATAAGTGCTGTTGCTATTGATGATCAAGGTAATCGTTCTGATCCCGTACAAAGTCACATTACAGTTGATCAATCCGCGATTAATACACAAAATAGCCAATTTACACCTAAAGCCACACAACTGCCTGCCGACAGTCATTCTGCACAAAATCTGACTTTATCCATCCTCGATAATGATAAACTTCCCGTTGATATCAATATCAACGAACTCTCACTACAGGTTCAATCTGATAATCCTATCGGTAATAGCAAAGTTTCCAATTTCAGCCGAATAGATGCAGGGAAATATCAAGTCACAATCACCGCAGGAAGTACTCCTGAAATGGTGACATTAATACCCAAATTTAGAGATAACACCTTTAATCAAGCACAAGTGACTTTTGTTGCTGATACACATTCCGCCATTATTGCTAAAGGTGGATTAACCGTAATTAAAAATTACGCACCTGCTGATGGTAAAAGCCAAAATAAAATTCAAGTTATCGTAACTGATATTAATGCTAATAAAATTCCTAACTATCCTGTCTCTTTTACTGCAGATAATGGAGCAACGATTATTGGGCAAGCAAATACAGATGCTGAAGGTAAAATCATTGTTCCCATTACCAACACACATATTGGCAAAAGTATAATTGATGTTAGTGTTAAAAATATTACCTATTCAACTAATGTTGATTTTATTGCCGATAGTAGTTCAGCCAAAATAAATACTTTCACAATTAATCCAAATAGCTCATTTGCTAATGGAAAAGATGAAAAGCATATTGCTTTCAATGTGATTGATAAAAACAATAATCCCGTCCCAAATGCAAAAATACAATTATCTGCTGATAACCAAGCCCTGCTTAAAGAAACTGAATTATTGACTGATAATCAAGGTAATGCATCAACAACGATGACCAGCCACATATCAGGCACAACCACTGTAAGTGCATTAGTTAATAAAATAGTCACAAAAAAGACAACGCAATTTATTGCCGATCTATCCAACGGTAAAATTATTTCATTAACGCCATCGGCAAAACCTTATATTGCTGATGGTAAAACAGCAGTAACCTTTACCGCGGTCGTTGAAGATAACAATCACAACATCTTGCCAAATGCAAAAGTCATTTGGTCTACTGATCGTGACCAACAGATTGTTTCTATTAATGAAGTTTCAACAACAAATGACCAAGGTATCGCTCAAACGACGCTGACCAGTACTCAAGCCTTTGATGTTATTGTTACTGCCAGTATCAGTAATGGGTCACTGGATGCATCACCTATTACTTTTATTGCTGATAACAAAAAAGGGTTAATTACCTTAACTGCCAATAAAACTCAAATTATTGCAGATAATAAAGAACAGGCCATATTAAGCGCGGTTGTAAAAGATAAGTTCGGCAATAAATTACCTGATGTTACCGTCAATTGGGATATTAACGGCGGAACAGCAAATCAAAAAGAGACAAAAACCAACCAACAAGGTGAAACGGCTATTTCGATTAATACCGCTCAAGCGGGAACAATTACCGCCATTGCTTCACTCAAAAATGGAAATAAAGCCCAGACGACAATAAAAGCCATTTCTGATCCGAACAGTGCAACAATTTCTTTATCGGCTAATAATAAAACAGAAGCCATTGCTGATGATAATGATACCATCACAGTCACAGCACATGTTGTTGATGCAAATAATAACCCATTGATACAACAATCTGTTTTTTGGAATGCATCACCAAATCATCCTAATAAAGAGATGGTAAAAACAGATATTCATGGTAATGCACAAGTCGAAATAAAAGGAAAAATAGCACAGGCAATAACATTAACAGGCCGCCTAAATAATAATCAAAGTGCATCAATTAATCTTTTATTTAAACCTGGGAAAGTAGATAAAGCCCATAGCCACCTTAAATTAGATCCGCAAACCATCGTGGCTAATGGTAAAAATGTCTCTATTGGTACTATCGAATTAAAAGACCAATTTGATAACCCAGTTCCTAAACAAGAAAAATATATCAGCCTTAGTGGTAATAATCCCACTATTACATTCAGTAATGTTATTGATAAAAACAACGGAATTTATCAATTTGAAATTAAAGGGAAAAAAGAAGGTATTAGTGAGATAACAGCAAAATATGGCGTAACAAATCCATTTGCCCTAACACAGCCTCTTGGTTTTGTTGCCGACACGCAAAATGCCGTTATTCAATCTGTAAACGTCATTGCGCCTTATACTGTCACCGCAAATGGGAAAGATAGTGTCGTTATTAAAGCCCATATTGTAGATAAGCAAGGCAACCCAAGCATGGAAGGCATTACGGTGGGTTGGCAAACCTCATTAGGTCAACTTTCACCATTACCAATTAGTAAAACAGATAAGAATGGGGTTGCAGAGATTGCGCTGATAAGTACACAAGCAGGCACGGCAAAAGTCACTGCAATGCTAGATGCTCAAGAGTTTCTTGAAGCGGATCATGACATTACATTTACAACTGATGTCATCTCTGCAACTCGCTCTACACTTGCACTTTCACCATCCATCATTACGGCGGGTGATGGAACTCGCTCTTATGATCAATCAAATATTACGGTCATTGTAAAAGATAATCAGGGGAATTTACTCACTGGATTAAAAGACGATATTAAACTTCAATATTCCACTAATCTTAATATTAAAGAGAGTAAATTTACCGAGAGTAGCGCGGGTGTTTATAAAACTACAATCAGCGCCCAAAAAACGGGTACAACAGAAATTCATGCCACTATTAACAGTATCACCTTAACTCAATCGGTTTCACTGACTGTTGTTGCTGATAATATCAGTGCCAAAGTGCGTGATATTATTATCAGTGATATGGCACCTAAAGCCGGAGACACTATCACTTATACGGCTTATTTAATTGATAAATATGATAATCCTGTTAGTAATGATACGCCTGTCACTTGGACATCCGACAATGTCAGTGTTTTAGCCTCAGCACTAACGTTTACAGATAACAAAGGCGTGGCGCAAACAAAATTAACGCGTGGCCCTGCGGGGTTAGCAAAAGTTAATGTGAATTTAAAATCAGGGGTTTATCCTGCAAAAGATGTCAATTTTATCGCTGATGATGTTGATGAAAACCGCTCAGAAATCGACTTAATACCAGCAACAATCATCGCCAATGGCACAGATAAAGCCTTACTCTCGTTAACGATTAAAGATAAAGGCGGTAATATTCTGCCAGATCAGCAAGTTGAAGGAATTTCTAATAACCCAACTATTCGGTTTAGCCAAGCCCAACAAGTCTCTCCGGGTCATTATGAAATTGAAGCAACGGGCACCAAAGCCGGTACGGCACAATTAAGTGTTAAAGTGAATGGTGTCGATTTCAAAAAACAAAAAACCTTACAACTGCGTGCAGATGCAAAAACCTGGCAAGTAAAATCTGTCGATGTCGATAGAACAAACATGATTGCCGGAGATAATGGTGTTAATTATCAAGCAACCATTGTAGATGCTAATGACAATATATTGCCTAACGTTATTGTGTCATGGAAGTTACAAGGTTTAGCTGATGACTATGACTTTAGTACCTATACAGATACCAATGGTATCGCTAGAACAAAAGTCACCAGCAATATTGCTGGCATATTGAAAATGAGTGCTTATCTTGATTTAAAGAATCATAAGCCAATTCAAGATGTAACCGTAAATCCAGCTGATATTGATGCCAATCAATCAACCTTTAGTAGTAGCCGTCAATCAATAGGGGGAAATAATAAAGATAGCGCCCTACTCACTGTAAATTTAATGGATAAATACGGCAATACCATTGATGGTAAAACTGTTTCGATAAAAACAACCAGTGGTAAACCTAATTTTAGTGATAACCCACTCAATTCATTAGGGAAGGGGAAATATCAAACTCATCTTACTTCAAATGTTAAAACAGATATTATTTTAACGGCTGAAGCGGAAGGATTAGCCATTGCGAAACCATTAACCATTAAAGTTACTATTCCGAAACCTGATATTATTTTTGACAAACAAATCCAACAAGAAACCTACGCTTCAGCACCAATCAGCGCACTAGGTTATACAGGATTACCTAATAATATTAATATGATGTGGTCTAGTTCCGATCCGACTATTGCCTCTATTGATACAACTAGCGGTCGTATTTCGATGAAAAAAGCGGGTACTGCAGTTATCACATTACAAACATCAGGTAATGATCAATATCAACCAGCGCAAAGTAGTTATCCTTTAGTCATTGAAAAAGCGAAACCTATTTTACAATTAGCGTCATCGGGTACGATTAAATCGGTATGGAATGATGGAGTAGTGCATAACGTTAATGCCACTTTTGGCAATACAGACGTAAAAAATATTCCTTTGTATTATATCAGTGATGATCAACGTGTAGCCACTGTTGATACACAAGGCACTATTACAGAAGTAAAACCAGGCAAAACGAAAATACACATCAAAAGTGATGCGACTGATCAATTTCTAGCAGATGCGGTGGCAGTGGATTACGAGCAAGATAAAGGAACACTCCAAATCACTTTTGCAAAAAAGGACATTATTTTATCTGAAACGGATACTAATATTGATGTACAACAACCAACAATTCCATTGCCTAAAGAAGCTCTAGGTATCTGGTCAGCAAAAGATCCTAATATTGTGGCAATAAAAGAAAGTGGGGTTATTGTTAAAGTCACTCCAGGTAAAACAGATATCATTTTGACATCAAAAGAAAATGACTACTTTTATCAATCTCAAGGTTCTTATTCTGTCGATGTCAGAAAAGTACCTCATATCACTATTAATTCCGTAACACGAAGGGTTGATAACAATAAAAATGCACAAGTCACACCTCATGCAAACATATCGATAAATTGGACTCCTGTTTATGAAGATGATTTGTTAACTTTTTCTTGGTTACCGCCAGATACAGCAGCAAGTGATTATGCAGTTAATCTTGAATTATGGGATGGTAATCAAAAAACTGGCCAAATCCTTGCTTATGACCATAATCAGCTTCTTGGTGGACAAAAAATCACTAGTTCATTTAAGCTTGATAAAAATTTATTTAAAAGTACTCAACTTAAAATCAAAGTCATTGTGTTCGACATTTACGATCATGATCCAAGTACCAATACAGGTAGACAATATGCGGTTTATTATCCACTAGATGTAAAACCGATTCATCCTATGTATATGGATTTAGAATTAAACGGCTCTATTTCATTTATTACTACTACTAATGGTAGTGTGCCGAGACATTCATGTAGAATGACTGGATTGGATGATATGGCTCATGTTATTGCAAGACCGATGTTTACATTAGGAAGCCACGCAAGTGATTTCTTTGAGCCAGTCATGGTATCTCACAAACTTATTGATATACAAGGTGATTCCTCTCGTGGTTCAGTCGATTACAACGATGAAGATACTTATACCTCTAGAATTGAGAACCAACGTTTCCAGCCTAATAGCCCGTCAATGGCAATAAAAGAAGACTGTTGGGGGAGTGGTGCTGGTGCTTCTGCCCATCATGGTAATGCAACGTTAATTACCTCTGTCACTATCGCAGGTGAAACATATGAGTTTAAACAACATGTTAATTGGGATGGAGATGGTTCTTCATCACAAAATAATATAACGAAAATTAGCCAACTTTAGTTAAAATCATTCGATTAACTATAAAGAGCCTCTCGAGGCTCTTTATTAATTTAAAGCTGTTTTTCTAAATCAGTTTATTCCGTTGATTGATATCTCTTTTGATATTTTACGTTTACCAACGTTACCAATAAAGCAAAGAGTGCAATCATTGCAGCCAATCCAAAACCACCACGATATCCAATAATGGCAGTTAAACTCACTAACATCATTGCACACGCCATTTCACCAATATCACGCATACTTTGCACGGCAGTCATATCTGTACCAGCTTGATTATCTGTTGAAGCGAATCGCATACCTGCGGTCATAATAGCCACAGAAGTGATCCCCGAAGATAAAGAGCCTAAAACGATACATACAGCAACCATTGGAAGGCTAACCGTTCCCGTTGATTGTGAAAACCATAATAATGAAGAGCCTAAAGCACATAATAATCCTGCAGAAAAAGCACGCCAAACACCGATTTTATTAATTAACCAAGCCCCACCCCCACAACCAAAGAACAGAGTGACCATTCCCCCCATCATGCCCATTTTTCCAACATCAGCTAAAGACCAGCCATTATCAGTTAAAAATAGTTTCGCCAAACCAAAGCCTGAAACTGCCGTTACTGCTGAGAGTAATGTCAGCGTTAATAGTCTTACTGCGCCTTTTCTTCGTACCGTTTTTAATAAACTTGCATTAGGATGATCGCTGTTTTCTCCTGCTTCATATTGGGCTTTTTGTTGAAATAACGTAATCGATATCAAGCTAATAGCGGGGATCAATGCAAAAAATAACAATGTATTTTGCTGCCCTAATGTATCGCTTAATATCATCATTCCTGCGCCTCCTAAGAAAAATCCCCCCATTACCCCCGCAATTTGGATCGCATTGATTTTAGATAATAGAGTGCCACTTGCATGCTCAGCCGCCATTCCATCTGTCGCGATATCTTGTGTTGCACTGGCTAATGAAGCGATAGCTAATAAAGTGACACCCCATTTTGCCATCTCAACGGAAATCCCTATCAATGCTAAGAGTAATAAGCAAAGCGTCACGATAATCTGCATGGGAATAATCCAGCTACGGCGACGACCTAATGATGTAAACCAATAATTATCAACGACTGACGCCCATAAAAATTTTAACACCCACGGCAATCCCACTAATGGAATAAATGCGATGGCACTTAAAGCCGAACCTTCTTGACGTAATAATGTGGGTAAAGCATCCATTGCAATTCCCATCGGAATACCTTGTGCTAGATAAAGTAAACCTAACGTAATGACCAATTGACGAGATTTTAATAATTCTTGCATAACGGACTCCAATTACGCTCTTTTCAGTAGAAAAAGACCTATCAAAAAATAAAAAATGGCACTTATCAGCAAGGCACAACTTATCCACCATAAAGAAGCATGAGTAATAAATAAGTGGCTAAAAACACTTATTAATAAAATCGCACTACTTAGGGTTAAAATAAGGAAAGTAAGTTGGATCACTTGCAAATAAAAAGAATAAAAAAGAAGCGTTATTAACCAGATGCTAAAAAAAGACAGTATCGGTGATAACGCGGAGAAAATAGCGATAGGAATTAAACATGTGCTGGCAAAAATTAAGCCAATACAACTTCCTAACACTAAACGGGAACTGATATTGATGGGCTTTTTTAATAGCCAAATCACTAATCCGCTAAAAGTTAATACACAGGCCATCATTCCCATTAAGCAATGAAACGCAGATAAACTAAAGTTAGCAGAGCCTGCCCATAAATATTGCCCATAATGCAGCGGTTGAACCGCAATAAAAGCACGCGTCCAAAATTGCTGAGACACAGAAGTTTTTTCTGAAACCCGATAATTATCTAAACCAGCAAAAGAGAACTGTTCAAAATTCGCAGTACTGGGTAAATATAAATGGCTCCCACTTATTATTATTTGCTGTTCAGCAGTACTTTTATTTTTCCAATTAATTGTTTCAGGAATAAATTCTGGCTTTTCTTTCGAAAGTTGAATTAACAATTCGTTTGGCGAAGATGCACTCCATTCAAATGAAGTAGGGGTTGATTGCCCCATAAGTTTCATCATCACTTGCGCTGGAGCATTTGGCTCCACATATTTTGCCAGCATTAATGTACCGAATGCACCTAATCCTGATAATGCCCCGGTTAAAGCAAATACAACCAGCCACGGATAACTCAATAATCCAATGACATTATGCAAATCAAAGAAAAATAACCTACGTCCTTGATTAAAACGGAGCCTAAATAGTTGATAGATTTTACGGTGATGAATAACAATGCCTGTTATTAACAATAGCGCAAAAACAAAACCAAATAAGCTAATAAATAATCGTCCAGAAAAACCCATAAATAGATTTTTATGTAGATTAACAATAGGAGAGATAACCTCTGTTAATCTAATTTCTTCTCCTGTTTGTGCATTTAACAGTAGTGGACAATTTCCCATTCCTTGGCAGAAAGTAATAATAGGATGATCAATAGAAGCTAATTTCACACTATTAAAACCGTTTTCACCTAAGAGGTATTCACCTTTTATTAATAGCTTATCTAACGGCAATAGTTCTTTATTTAACGGCTTAAATTGAACCCATAGATTTAAATTTTCATGAGCTAATGACCATGTACCTGTAAATAAAATAATAAATAATAGAATGCCAAATAAAGTGCCTGTTTGGCGATGAAGCTGTGAAAATTGGCGTTTTAATATTGCTTTCATAAAGTAAACTCCAGCAATATTAAAAGTAACAGCCACCAGCTCCATGCTCGCCAAAATACCTGTTTTCCATTCACTGAAAGCAAACTAAAAAAGAGCATGCCACATAAAAATAAAACAGGTAAAAAGACGGCTGCATATAGGCGATTAAGCGGATCTACACTGGGATAAAAAGTTGCTATCAGTAATGACAGCGTAATACTTCCTATTACGCTGCCTAAAATAGCACAACTGATCAGCAATGCTTTTTGCATTAGAAATCAGCCTTTATATTCAACATAACATTACGAGGTTCACCGTAACGGTTATTCCATTGAGGGGAGAAAAGACTTGAGTAATAACGTTTATCAAAAACGTTATTAATATTTAATGCTACAGACCAGTTTTCATGAATTTGGTAACCTAAACGCGTATTAAATATCGCATAGCCACCTTGGCGTAACGTAACTTCACCGTTTGTTTTGCTATATTCACTTTGCGCTTGAATACCACCCCCCACACTCCACTTACGTGCATCCCAAGGTAACTGATAGTTTGTCCACGCTCTTACCATATGGCGAGGCACCAATGAATTAAAACTATTGCCTTTATTAAGAGTATCTTCTTTATATTCCGTGTCAGTGTAGGTGTAACCAACAGAGAGATCCCAAAATGGTGATAGATATCCTGTCCCTTCAATATCAAAACCTTGGCTAATCACTTTTCCGCCACTAATAAGATAGGTATTAAAACCACCGCCAGGATGTGCCGGATCTTCTTGTGGATTATTTTTCATATCAATACGGAAAATAGCGGCTGAGACGTTAAGCCCACCGTTCATCAACGCGCCTTTGATCCCAGTTTCAACCGTTTGTCCTTCCACGGGCTTCAACATTTCACCACTCCACGTTTTTCCTGTTTGTGGTTGATAAACCGTAGAATAACTGCTGTACCATGACCATTGAGGTGCAAAGTCCCAAATCAAACCACCATAAGGTATGATTTTTCCATTTTCAGTAAACTTAGCTTGTGGTTTTGTCACTTCCCACCAGCTCGCTCTTGCGCCTGTAACCAGCGTAACAGGCTCTATAAGTTTGATCCGGCCCATTGCATAAACGCCAGTTTGTTCCGTTTTTGTCGCACCTTGAGAGGAATAACCTGTTATTTGTGGTTTTGCTACACTGTGAGGAGCCCAGCGATAAATATTGACAGGTACATTGAGAGGCTCTTTAAATTGCCCAGTGTGCTGTTCTTCACTGGCCTTCGAGTAGCTCATTCCCACTATCACGTCATGTTGTAAGCCCCAACCTTTGAGTTTTCCTGTGACGTTGGTATCAAGACTGGTTTGATAGTTATGGAACTTGTATGCTCCTCCCATTAACATGGCACCATCACCGGTTTCAGGATCGATATTTCCCCATGCTCCTGCATACAACAAACGCGCTTTAGCATATTGATAATCACCGTTGATTTTAAACAGCCAATCATCATTAATTTGATGTTCAATTCCGGTAAATAAACGCGTGGTATCCCATTTAAAGCGATCCCAATCAGCATCTAAATAGGTTTTACGAGAAAGATGTAAATCACTCCCCTCTTTCCCCATTGGCACACCCGCCATATTGGTGATGGAGTCTATTGTTTGATATTGAACACCCGTACGTAATAGGGTATTAGGCGTTAAATCCGCATCGACAGTGGCATAAATCAAGCGAGTCTTTTGATCTGAAATATCGTAGAAGAAATCTTTATCTTCCCATGCCATTACAACACGACCACGAACGCTACCCGCTTGATTTAAACGTCCACCCACATCCACTTCACCGCGATAACGGTTCCAGCTTCCAGCCGTGAATGTTGCTTTTAATTGATCTTCTAAAGGTGCATGTTTACGTACCATATTGACGGTTGCCGCAGGGTTTCCCATTCCATGCATTAATCCGTTAGAGCCTTTTAAGATCTCAACTCGTTCATACACCGCCATATCTTGTGGTGAACTTGCCATATTTCCCATTAATGCAGGAACACCATCAAGCTCAAAAGAGTTAATTTGAAAACCACGAGCATAATAAGCCGTTGTTAATAATACAAACGGGGCACTGGTAACGCCATTGGCACGAGTCATCACTTCATCAAGAGTGTTTAGGTTTTGATTTTCTATTTGCTCTCTGTCTATCACAGAGACAGTTTGTGGGATCTCTCTGGGCTTTAGTGCCATTTTACTTAATGTACTCACACCAGGAGCAAGATCATCGCGGTTTTGTGTCGCGCTTTCAGTCACCACCAAAACATCGACCGCTTTATTATTTTCTGTTGCTGTATTTGCGATGGCAGAAAGTGAAAATAACGCGGTAGAACACAAGATAGCGCATTGTGTTAATGCCAATTTATTTTGTGTACGTTGATTTAATACTGGTGATAATGTCTGTGTTTTATCTAAGTTAGCTAAAGCAGAAATGTAAACCATACCCATCCCAAAATATTCAAATGATAATGGTTATCACTCTATCAATTTTGGGATTAGGGTATTTTAGATTGCCAAATTATCTCTTTCGATTGCCAATCGATATTACGTCACAACGAATAAAGATCGAAAAGCTCAATATGATCCACAAAAACGTGAGAACCATGTTGAAGATAATAACAATGCATTAGGCGAACCTTCTGCAATGACTTTTCCATCCTCTAGCACAATGACGTGTTCTGCCCGTTTGGCAACATCAGGATCATGTGTGATCACAACTCGTGTGGATGTTAAGTTTTCAAGATAAAGCGCGACTTTTTCACGACTAATTGTATCAAGGCTCGCGGTAGGCTCGTCTAAAAATAGAATTTTAGGATCGGCTAATAATGAACGCGCCAAGCATAGCCTTTGTTTTTGCCCACCAGAATAACGGTCCCCCTGTTCTCCCACATCGTCATCTAAATCCGCTTGGGTCAGCGATAAACCTAATGCATTAAGTAATTGTAAAATATCCTTATCACTGACTGTTGATTGCTCATCTTGCAATAATGACCAGCGTAAAGTGCCTTTAATTAATTGATTATGCTGAAATACGATTTGCCTTGTTTGCGCTAATACACTCTCAGATAAATCATTAACTTTTTTATCACCATAAAGAATTTGCCCTTTATCCGCATCGATAAGACGAGCTAAAACATGGAGTAGTGTTGTTTTACCTGCACCAGAACTCCCCACAACCGCAGTCATTTTTTTATCGGGACAACAGACTGAAATATCAGAAAGAATGGCTTTACCTGTATGGTTATTAACATGGAGATGTTCACAATGGATCTGATAATTTTTCGGTGCTTCACTCTCTATTGGGCTATGTAATATTGGTGTATTCAACGCATTCTTAATTAAAGTGAGTGACTGTTTACTTTGTCTTAATGCTTGATCAATATGAGAAAGCTGAAATAACGGCTCAATAAAGCGGGCAATTAATACAACAACGGCTAACCACTGCGCTAAAGTAAGATGATTAGCATCAACATTTATCACCCCAATCACGAGCACAGCGATAAAAATAACCTGAATACAGAGAGAAAAAATTAAATGGTAAGGTAAGCTTCGCTGTAATAACTGTACTTGTTGGTGATGTTGCGCTAGTAAATCTTGCTGTAATTGCTGTGAGAACAGTGAATTTCGCCCACTTTTTCGCAGTAATGCCTGATGTTGTGCAAAATTAGCCAATGTTTTAGCCGCAACAGCCTCTGCTGTTTGCAGTGTTACTTCTTGTCTATACAGCCCTTTGGCACTTATTCGCATCACTGCGACAAGTAATAATGCAGCCACTATAAAAATCAACGCAAAAGTGACGTTATAAAATAAAAGCCCCATAATCACTGTTAATGGTGTAACCACAACACTGATAACAGGTGCGAGTAAATGGGCTGGAATACTCATTGCGCTCATCGCAGCACCTGAGCATAACGTTTGTGCTTGAGGCGGTGGCGTTAAACTACGCGGTAAATGACGGATCAAGGCTTGGACTAAGATCTTCATCACCGTCGTACCCGCAAGAAAACCTTTTAGTGTCGCAATGTACTGAAAAATAAGTGTAATTAATGTTAATCCCGCTAGCATCCATAAATATTGGCTTGGTTCTTGATGCCAATAGATAATAATGGGTAATAATAATAAACCACATAGCCCTTCTAAAATGGCACTCAACACCATAAAACTAAGTGGATATTTTAAAGATAAGAGTAATGAAACAAAGGGATTAGTCTTCATTTTGCTCTCCTTGTTTTTGTACAAAGTCATGATAATCAGAGCAATTAACTAATAACTCATCATGATGCCCCATTGCGATTAATTTACCTTCAGCCATAAACATCACTCTGTCTGCTTGTTGTGCTAAAACCAGTGAATGTGTGACGACGACGCGTGTCATGGTTTTATTTTTTATCGCCACAAAAATCTTTTGTGCGTTATCAGGATCAAGTGCAGAGGAGGGTTCATCGGCTAACAACAGAGGGTTATTGGCAATAAAAGCGCGAGCAATGGCAAGGCGTAGAGCTTCACCACCAGATAATGCCATTTCATCATTAATAACGGTTGATAAACCTTGCGGTAAATTCGTTATGACTTCAGTTAAATTGGTTTCATTAATGGCTGATTGCAACTGTTGCTCGCTACAATCGGGATCAAACAACAACAGATTATCGCGAATAGAATAAGGCAATGGCGCACTATTTTGCATCACCACAGTGGTTATCTGGTTTAGTGCATTACGTGAATATGCCTGTAAATTCTGATCCTCAACAAAAATCTCACCTGATGTTGCATCCATAAATCGAGCAATCAGTTGTAGTAAAGAGCTTTTACCTGCACCAGAAGATCCAACAATGGCAATAAACTCGCCTTTTTTAATTTCAAAATTAATATTATCGAGGATCTTTTTATCCCCATAAGAGAGGCAAACAGAGTGTGCTGTTAACGCGACAGCATGAGATATCGTCTCGGTCGATAAATCACCATATTGCATTTCAGGCTGATTTAATAATTGCTGAATTCGCTGTGCTGATTGTTTTGCAGCACGTAAAGCATCACCACCATGCCCCATTGCCATAACAGGCTCTGCGATACGTCTTAATAATAAAATAAACAGTAATAAATCGGCCAATGGCAACGCGTGTTCAAAAATAGTTGCACCCAGTAATAGCCATCCCGTTAATAACGTGGCACTTAATAATAGCTGAGTAAGTGATCCTAATAATCCAACTCGTTTAACCCAATTTTGAAAATGAAAAACTAAATTAAATAAGGCTTTTTCTGTTTTACTGATAATGCCTTTATGCGGGAATTGACGCGCGATAAGTGGGTTTTCGGCAAGGAGTTGATAATCGCCAAAGAGTATTTTCATCGCACTATCACGCTGTTCACAATAGGTTTGATAACGTGATGATTGTGTTTGTTTAAAACAAAAATAAGCAATTATTAAAGGAATAAGAGAGAAAACCAGTAAAAAAGGATTTAATGTTGATAACACAATAATAGCGATAACAGGAACAACGATTAATTGCACGATATCAGCAGGTGCATGAGCAATTAATTGATGTAATGCTTTAATATCTCGCTGAACATATTGATTAATACCATTTTTTCCTTGGTTCACGAACCAATTCAATGGTAATTTTTGCATTTTTTCTGATAGTGCTAACCGTAAATGATAGGTTAATTTAGCATCCATTAAATGCGTTAAATGAAAGGCAATGGTCTGCGAAATAAGCCATACAATGCCACCAATAACCGCAATGGTTAGCCAGAACGTATTAGTAGAAGGGAAAGAAATAATAAGTTGATAAAGTGCTAACCAAGGTACTAAAGAGCTAAAACCTGCAACAGCTTGTAGTAACAGCGCACCTAGTAATAAAGAGCGATAAGGACGCAACAACGCCCATAATTCATTATGCATAATAATCTCCACAACATCTTGTGGCACTATAGCGAAAAGCGTATTTTCCCTCTAGCAACAAGACTTTAGATTGCGTGACTATTACTTTCGATTTAGATGCATTTTGCTTATTTATTAAGCAAGATGGGAACGGGAGAATTAATTAAGCGTTTAATAGATGACAACTCAAGCGATGAAGATAATTAATATACCGATAAACCTAATAAAATCAATTAAGGCGTGAAATGCCCTTTGCGTACATCGCCCGGTAATATACCAAAACGTTTACGAAACGCGACGGAAAAATGAGCGGGTGTATACCCAACATAATAGGCAACACTGGAGATAGATTCCCCTTCATTTAGCAACATATTATATGCGGTTTGTAAACGATATTCTTGTAGCCAACCATAAACAGAATTGCCAAATAATTGACGAAAACCTTGAGTCAGTTTTCGAGTATTTAGTCCCACACGAGTTGCTAATATTTCAAGCTTGGGTGGCGTTTCCATTTCAGCAATTAAAATTTCTTTGGCTTGTTTTAAACTGTTTTTTTCACGCTGACTTAATGGTCGATTGGCTGGCTCTTGTTCATGACATAAATATTGCAAACTTAATGAAGCAAATTCGCAGGCTTTACCTGAGTAGTAAAGTGGTTTTAAGGAGTCGTGAACCGGATTTTGGAATAACTGCATGGTTAACGCTAAAAACGTATTATCCAAAGTCAGATGATGCAACATAAGTGATTGGTTTTGTCGCAGTATTGGAGGTAATAAAATATGTTGTTGCTCAAGCCACTGAGATGATAATTGCAATAATGTATATCTTAGCGGATCGCCAGATTTAAATTGATTCAATAAAGAATAACGTTCAACACTATTAGCAATAAAAATACTCGGTGTTGCTATTTCTATTTTCTGTCCATTGACACTTTCACTAATCACACTTCCACTATGAACCGCCACTAAATTAAAGCCGGCTTGATAAGTCTCTTCAATATGCAGATCTTCTGTGGTTTCTAATACCCCTTGTCGTAATAGAATTTGGTCTTGAAAACGATATTCTTCAACCTGCTGATGCTTAGGTTGATAACCAATATATGAATAGAATGAAGAGTGTTGAGACATAATAGAAAGATATCAGCAGAGTAAATAATCAGCTATATTCTCAAACACGCAACGAAATAGCAATCATTATCATTTATATCCAACTATCACAAAAAATAATTTAAAAGACAGGGTGCTTGTACCAAAACTCTGACAACTTGAAGAAAAATTGGGAGGGAGAAAACCTCCCTCCAACCAAGCTATTTATTACACATCAAAATAGCTTGAACGACTGTGTTTCCGTTACTAATGTTAAGTGAACATAATCGTTCGCCTACAATTATTGTAAAACATAGAACAGTCACACAGATAACCGTAATGCCAAATAAGGTTATTTTCGTCAATTTCATTGACTCCTTTCGGAAAAGGAGACAGAATCAAGTTGTTGAGGTTTGAGTCTGTCCCCGGATTTTATGAAAATAGAATTCGGGGCTTTTCTCTTTTTGGCTCTTGCAAAATGCTTGAACCAAAATGATCCAAGCACCCACCAATATAGTAACAGAAATTTCTCTATTCCCTATACCTTTTCCGTAGCAAACAACAAATTTAAATTAATTAAAACAGCATGTTACTCAATCTCGTAAAATAATTTTCTCTTAACTCAAGCGACAAAAAAAGACAAAATCAACCCGCTAAAACAAAGAAATTAACTTATTTTATTTTCTTGACTCCTTACTTGAAAAAAAGATCCGCACCCACCTCTTTGTTTTGCACTAGCCCCAAATAAATTTATTTGGGGCTATCTTTTTTATCTCAAATAGAAAAATAAAAAATCCCGAATACAAGTCTCCTCATATTCGGGATCATTATTACAACAATAAAAAATCTTAAGATTTACTTATCTTTTTATGCATTTCTTGAACTGAGATAACACTTTCCGTAGGGTCCGCTGTTAATGACAGCGTTGTCGCAAACCCGCCATTTAACGTCGTGTCATAATGGACTTTATATCTTAATGCACTACGACGAATAATTTTAGAATCTTCAATGGCTTGACGACCAGAAGTCGTATTAACAATATAGTCATATTCACCATTTTTGATTCTATCTTCAATATGCGGCCGACCTTCATGAACCTTATTAACTAAGCGTGGGTTTATTCCCGCCTCACCTAATACAATCGCTGTACCATGTGTAGCATCTAATTCAAGTCCACTTTTTAGTAATTTCGTTGCTAAATCAACAACTCGCTTTTTATCACCAGCACGCACAGAAAGAAGCGCTCTGCCTTTTTTCTTCATGGTAGAACTGCTACCTAGCATCGCTTTAGCAAAGGCTTGAGCAAAGGTTGCACCGACGCCCATCACTTCACCTGTTGAACGCATTTCAGGTCCTAAAATTGGATCAACACCTGCAAACTTATTGAAAGGTAATACCACCTCTTTTACAGAGTAATAAGGTGGAATAACTTCTTTTGTAACTCCCTGCTCTTCAAGGCTTTGACCAATCATGACACGCGCAGCAACTTTGGCTAATGGCACACCTGTGGCTTTTGACACAAAAGGTACGGTACGAGCAGCACGAGGATTGACTTCGATAAGGTAAACATCGTTACCTTTCACCGCAAATTGTGCATTCATCAACCCTTTTACACCTAATTCAAATGCAAGCTCACGGACTTGCTTACGCATCACATCTTGAATTTCTTGGCTTAGGGTATAAGCAGGCAATGAGCAAGCAGAGTCACCAGAGTGAACACCCGCTTGTTCGATATGCTCCATAATGCCGCCAATCACGACTTGCTTACCGTCACAAATCGCATCAATATCGACTTCAATTGCATCATCAAGAAAACGGTCTAACAACACTGGCGCATCATTTGACACACTCACTGCGGTTTGGAAATAGCGACGTAAATCGACTTCATCGTAAACAATCTCCATTGCGCGTCCACCAAGAACATAAGACGGACGAACCACCAGCGGATAGCCAATCAATTGTGCTTTTTCTACAGCCTCTTCTAAAGCGGTTACAGTGGCATTTTCAGGCTGTTTAAGCCCTAATTTATCAACCGCTTTTTGGAAACGTTCACGATCTTCTGCTTTATCAATAGCATCTGGCGTTGTGCCAATAACTGGCACCCCTTCAGCTTCTAGCGCTCTGGCGAGTTTTAATGGTGTTTGTCCACCATATTGCACGATAACCCCTTTCGGCTTTTCAATTCGTACAATTTCAAGTACATCTTCTAATGTGACAGGTTCAAAATAGAGTCTGTCAGAAGTATCGTAATCTGTTGAAACCGTTTCAGGGTTACAGTTCACCATAATGGTTTCGTAACCGTCTTCACGCAACGCAAGCGCGGCATGAACACAGCAATAATCAAATTCTATTCCTTGCCCTATACGGTTTGGTCCACCACCTAAGATCATGACTTTAGGTTTATCTTGATGTGGATTTGCCTCGCACTCTTCTTCATAAGTCGAGTACATATAAGCCGTATCCGTAGCAAATTCTGCTGCACAAGTATCAACTCGTTTATAGACCGGATGGAGTTGATATTGCTCCCGTAACTGGCGAATAACAGGCTCTTTTACGTTAAGTATTTTAGCTAAACGTGCATCAGCAAAACCTTTACGTTTTAACTGACGTAAGAAATCAGCATTTAAGCCTTTTATACCGACTTCGCTGACTTTTTCTTCAAGGCGAACGATTTCTTCTATTTGAACTAAGAACCAGCGATCAATACTGGTGAGGTTAAATACACCATCAACGGATAGCCCTGCTCGGAAGGCATCCGCGATATACCAAATTCGGTCAGAGCCTGCTTCTTTTAGCTCACGGCGAATTTTCGTTAATGCTTCTGGGTCGTCTAAATCGACTTTAGGATCAAACCCTGTCGCCCCCACTTCGAGGCCTCGTAATGCTTTTTGCAAAGATTCTTGTTGTGTTCTACCAATTGCCATCACTTCGCCAACAGATTTCATTTGCGTTGTTAATCTGTCATTGGTTCCTGCAAATTTTTCAAAGTTAAAGCGAGGAATTTTTGTCACAACATAATCAATAGAAGGTTCGAAAGAGGCTGGTGTTCTCCCTCCAGTGATATCATTCATCAGCTCATCGAGGGTGTAACCTACTGCTAATTTTGCAGCGACTTTCGCAATTGGGAAGCCTGTCGCTTTAGATGCCAGTGCTGATGAACGAGAAACCCGAGGGTTCATTTCGATAACAATCAAGCGCCCTGTTTTAGGATCAACAGCAAACTGAACGTTAGAACCGCCCGTTTCAACACCTATTTCACGTAATACCGCCATCGAGGCATTACGCATAATTTGATATTCTTTGTCAGTAAGTGTTTGTGCTGGCGCGACGGTAATGGAATCACCTGTATGAATGCCCATTGCATCAAAGTTTTCGATAGAGCAGACGATAATGCAGTTGTCGTTTTTATCACGCACCACTTCCATTTCATACTCTTTCCAACCAATTAGAGATTCATCAATTAACAGTTCATTGGTGGGTGATAAATCTAAGCCTCGTGTACAAATTTCTTCAAATTCTTCACGATTATAGGCGATCCCGCCCCCCGTTCCGCCCATTGTGAATGAAGGGCGAATAATACAAGGAAAACCCACTTGTTCAGCAACAGCAAAGGCTTCATCAAGATTATGTGCAATACCTGAACGCGCAGTATCTAAACCGATTTTTTTCATCGCTTTATCAAAGCGTTGTCTATCTTCTGCTTTATCAATTGCATCGGCTGTTGCACCAATCATGGTGACGCCAAATTCAGCTAAGACACCTTGGCGCTCTAGCTCTAGCGCACAGTTCAGTGCCGTTTGCCCACCCATTGTTGGCAATACCGCATCAGGGCGCTCTTTTTCAATAATTTTTCTCACAACTTGCCAGTGAATAGGCTCGATGTACGTTGCATCGGCCATTTCAGGATCGGTCATAATGGTTGCAGGATTTGAATTTACCAAAACAACTCGATATCCCTCTTCACGTAGGGCTTTACATGCTTGCGCGCCTGAATAGTCAAATTCACACGCTTGTCCGATAACAATCGGCCCAGCACCTAAAATCAGGATTGTTTTGATATCTGTTCTTTTAGCCATTTTCTTTCGCTCCTGATTTATTTAGTTGTCACTGATTGCAGGTTTTGACGATATTGCGCGATAAGCTCGATAAAGTGATCAAAAAGCGGTGCGGCATCATGTGGCCCTGGGCTAGCTTCTGGGTGACCTTGGAAACTGAATGCAGGTTTATCCGTGCGATGAATACCTTGTAAAGAACCATCAAATAGAGATTTATGTGTCACACGTAAATTGGCAGGAAGAGAGGTTTCATCAACGGCAAATCCATGATTTTGCGCTGTGATCATCACCGTATTTTTATCTAAATCTTTAACAGGATGATTACCACCGTGGTGACCAAATTTCATTTTGATGGTTTTTGCACCGCTAGCTAATGCTAATAGCTGATGCCCTAAACAAATACCAAATACTGGAATATCAGTGGTTAAAAAGGTTTGAATGGCATTAATGGCATAATCACAAGGCTCTGGATCCCCGGGACCATTGGAAAGAAAAATACCATCAGGAGAAAGGGCTAACACATCTTGAGCTGACGTTTGAGCGGGTACCACAGTAACTTGGCATCCTCTATCCACCAGCATACGTAAAATATTACGTTTCACACCGAAATCATACGCCACAATATGCAATGGCAATTCAGTCGCTAATTTAGCTTCTGGTAATTCATTTTCTAGTGTCCAACTTCCTTGAGTCCACGAGTAAGGCTGTTTGACGGTGACTGTTTTGGCTAAATCCATGCCTTTTAAGCCGGGAAAGGCTTTAGCTTTTTCGAGGGCAAGTTTGGTATCGGGATGTTTACCGGCGATAATACAGCCGTTTTGTGCGCCTTTTTCTCTCAATAAACGCGTTAATTTACGTGTATCAATATCCGCTATCGCAACAATGTTATGGCGTTTAAGATAATCAGATAACGTTTCTTCAGCACGATAGTTGCTCATCACTAATGGTAAGTCGCGAATAATTAAACCTTGAGCATGGATTGTTTCTGATTCTTCGTCTGAACGATTAACGCCGGTATTGCCAATGTGGGGATAAGTGAGAGTAACAATTTGTTGGGAGTAAGAAGGGTCGGTTAATATTTCTTGATAACCGGTCATGGAAGTATTAAAAACGACTTCACCGATGGCGGCGCCTTCTGCGCCAATCGACTTGCCGTGGAATTCGGTCCCATCTTCTAGAACCAGTATAGCTTTTCTAATCAAAACGCCCTCCAGAGAATAATAAATCACATTTAATGCATATTAATTCAGATTTAAGACTCTAAATCAATGCCAAAAACATAAAATTGGGCAAATTTTTGGCAAATTGGGCGCATTCTAAAGATCGAACGAGCAGATGTCTAGAAAAAACACCTTTTTAATTTAAAAAATATCAATTATTAGCAAATTAGTCATCTAAGTGACAATTTACACCAGCGATCTTACAAATTTAACCGTTTGCTTACCAAGTTAATTTAAAAACTGAGCTTAAATAGGAAAAACAGAGGATTTTTAATGTTAAGAAAGGAAATATAGGCAAAAATAAAGAGAAAATAGATATAAAAAACGCATGTGAAAATAATTACAAATAAAAACCAACAAAAACTCACAATTTAAAAAATAATCGTGAGTTTTCATTAAGTTAAAAATTTAATAAATTATAAATCTTCTAGTGAAAGCACATCTTTCATATTATATAACCCTGATTTTTTAGAGCTTAACCAAATAGCTGCTTTAACCGCACCATTTGCAAAGGTCATTCGACTAGACGCCTTGTGGCTTATCTCTACACGCTCACCAATATCAGCAAAAATGGCAGTGTGCTCACCCACAATATCACCTGCACGAATAGTAGCAAAACCAATGCTTTGAGGATCACGCTCTCCGGTATGCCCTACTCGTTCATAAACAGCACACTCTTTAAGATCACGGCCTAACGCATCTGCAATAGATTCACCCATTGCTAATGCGGTGCCTGATGGTGCATCAACTTTATGACGATGGTGCGCTTCTACAATTTCAATATCACTGTAAGATCCCATCACTTTCGCTGCTTTTTCAAGTAACTTAAGCACTAAATTGACACCAACACTAAAGTTAGCTGCAAACACAATTGGAATAATTTTGGCGGCATTTTCAATGGCTTGTTTACCTTCATCATCAAAGCCTGTCGTACCAATAATCATGCCTTTTTTCTGTTCTACGCAAAATGCAATATGAGAAAGCGTTCCTTCAGGGCGTGTAAAATCAATTAACACATCAAATTCACCCGCTTGAGCCAGCAAGTTATCGGTTATTGTGACACCAATATGCCCGATACCCGCTAATTCTCCGGCATCAGTGCCAATCAATGAAGAATTAGTACGCTCAAAAGCAGCACCTAAAACGGTTCCTTCTTGTTGAGAAATTGCCTGAATTAATTGGCGTCCCATACGACCACCCGCGCCAACAACGGCAAGACGAAGTTCTTTTGCAGACATAACTAAATTTCTCCTTAACAATACTTATTGTCTCTATTTATTGTTTACAGATTAGCGATGTCATCCACTTGATGCCAGCATTTAACGTTCAAGATAAGAAAAACACACAAAATCGTGGTCATTATCAGTAAAAGAGATGAACAGCATGATTATTCATTTAACTTTACTTTACACATAAAAAAAGCAGAATTATTCACTCTGCTTTTTAAATTCACTATCACATTTAAGTGAGATTATTCGATAACTTTATAATCTAGGCGAAGCTCTTTAGGTACTTCAAAAACAATATTTTCTTCACGCCCTGATAATTCAATCACCTCATCAGCACCAAAGGTCTTTAAACGTTCTAATACTTGTTGAACCAAAATATCGGGTGCTGAAGCCCCTGCTGTAACGCCAACAATATTTGCATTAGCCACCCATGACTCATCAATATCTTCAAAGCTATCGATCAGATAAGAAGGCTTACCCGCACGCTGTGCAAGCTCCGCTAGACGATTAGAGTTTGATGAGTTTTTAGAGCCAACGACAAATACAACATCCGCTTTTTCAGCAAGCTCTCTTGCAGCTTCTTGGCGATTGGTTGTTGCGTAGCAGATATCATCTTTACGAGGCCCAATAATTTTGGGGAAGCGCGCATTTAAAGCATCAATCACTTCAGATGTATCATCAACAGAAAGCGTTGTTTGAGTCATAAAGCAAAGATTATCTTCATCTTTCACTTCTAATTTCCATACATCGGCTGGCGACTCAACTAAATACATTCCCCCTTCAGGGTTATTGTATTGCCCCATTGTGCCTTCAACTTCTGGGTGCCCTGCATGACCGATTAAAATCGCTTCTTTGCCTTTACGGCTCGCTCTTGCCACTTCCATATGAACTTTAGTTACCAATGGGCAAGTCGCATCATAAAGCATCGTTAAATTACGTGAGCGAGCTTCTTGACGAATAGCTTGAGAAACACCATGTGCAGAAAAAATTAAAATCGCGTTATCGGGGACTTCTGAAATTTCTTCAATAAAAATAGCGCCACGTTCACGTAAGTCGTTAACGACATAGCGGTTATGAACGACCTCATGACGAACATAAATAGGTGCGCCATAGATTTCCAGAGCGCGGTCAACAATGCTGATAGCTCGGTCAACACCCGCACAAAAGCCTCGTGGGTTAGCCAGCAGTATTTGCATGTGTTGTTTCCTCCTCAGGATTGATGCTGACAACTTCAATATCAAATGTCACTTCTTCTGATGCTAACGGATGATTAAAATCAACGGTTACAGAATCTTCAGTGACATCCCTTACAATGCCCGGCATTTCACTGCCATTCATTGCTGTAAATAGCATGATAGTGCCTGCCTCAGGCACACCAGACTCTGCAAAGTCAGAAGGCATAAAGTATTGGAGCAAGTCGGGATTGTATTTACCAAAAAGATGTTCACCCGCAAGCGTAAAGGTTTTTTTATCTCCCGTTGATAATCCCAATAATTCAGCTTCTAAGGCTGGCGATAAACTTTCATCACCTAAACGAAAAAGGGCGGGTTTACCATGCGCTTGTGTAGATTCAGCAACAGAGCCATCGGCTAACTTTAAAGTGAAATTCAGCAACACAGCGCTGTCGTTGAGTACCTGCATAACCATACTAATACCTTCTATTAAGCGTAACCCCCGCCATAAGGCAGGGGTTATTTTAGTTAACTTCTTGTCTGATTACTTTTGCTTTTTTGTATCTTGAGGGCTGGCATTTTTATCAGGGAAAAAGCTCTCAATAATAATAAGCCCTGCACCGATACAAATGCCCATATCAGCAATATTAAAGGTCGGCCAATGCCAATCTCCGATATAAACATCAAGAAAATCGATGACAAACCCGTGGATCAGACGATCAGAGAGATTACCCAATGCTCCGCCAATAATAAGCGCATAAGCAATGTTACTTAGTTTGGCACTCGCTTTGTTTTTATACATCATTACCAATAAAGTAATGCAGATTGCTAATGCAATCAGTGCAAAAAACCAACGTTGCCATCCCCCTTTATCTGCTAAAAAGCTAAAGGCTGCACCATAGTTATGGGCGTAAGTGAAGTTGAAAAAAGGCATCACAGCAACAGATTCATACAGACGAAATGTCTGCATGAAATACTGTTTCGTTCCTAAATCCAACACCACTACGGCGACAGCTAGCCATAGCCAGCGTAAACCTGTAGAGCAAAGTGTTTTCTTCATTAATTAAGCAAACTTACGTTCTTCACCGTTACCGGCTACGTTAGTAACACAGCGTCCGCATAATTCAGCGTGTTCCGCTA
>JAEYFY010000234.1 GCA_023454395.1 Pseudomonadota bacterium | reverse complement strand
TATTTAGCTGGTTATGGCCAATGATGGCACGTAAGAATATGAATTTAAGCAGTATGACTAAGTTTGTGATTGGTATTTTATTTGCAGCGGGTGGCTTTACCGTCATGATGTTTGCATCTGAAAGTGTTATTGCAACAGGACAAGGCGTTTCACCGCTTTGGTTAATTGGCAGTATCTTATTGCTGACATTAGGTGAATTATGCTTAAGCCCAATTGGTCTTGCCACTATGACTATTTTAGCGCCAGCTAAAATGCGTGGTCAGGTGATGGGATTATGGTTCTGTGCAAGCGCATTAGGTAATTTGGCCGCTGGTTTAATGGGGGGAAATATCCGCCCAGACAAACTGGATGTAATGCCTGACTTCTTCTCTCATGTTTCTATCGCTCTGGTTATTTGTGCTGTTGTTCTTGCTGCACTGATTATTCCAGTTCGTAAGCTTTTACAAAGCGCAGATAGCAAAGAGAAAGCACAAGCTTAATCTAATGCGTTAATTATTAAAGCCATGTCTAATTAATTAGGCATGGCTTTTTGCTTTTATATCCTACAATTTGAACGCTTTTTTAAGTATTGCACCCAATATTTAAAACACTTAATCTCATTACCTTCTATTTATTGGTTGTTTATCACTAAGGTAATGCGATGACAGTTCTTCCTATTTATTATGTTAATGCTTTTTCCTCTCTGCCTTTTTCAGGAAATCCCGCTGCTGTCGTTTTATTAGAAGAGTGGCTGCCTGATGACACCTTAATTACACTTGCTAGTGAGATTAATTTACCTGAAACGGCTTTTTTAGTTGGCGATCATATTCGTTGGTTTACACCTAAAATTGAAGTTCCTCTTTGTGGGCATGCAACATTAGCCACAGCTTTTGTACTAAAAGCGATAAAACAGTCACCTAAGAAGCTCTTTAAATTCCAATCTCTTTCAGGTGAACTCTCTATTTCTTGCCAAGGCACTCTCTTTACACTTAATTTTCCGGCACTACCTGCGACATTAAATAACGATATAAAATCAGTGCTTGAACAAAAATTAGCATTACAAATAGATGAAGTTTGGCAAGCGCATGATCGTTATATTTGCTTTTTATCTGATCCAGAAACCGTCATTAACTACCAACCAGATTTCACTCAAATCGCACAGTTGCCTTTACCTGGCGTTATTATCACAGCGAAAGGTCATGCTCCTTTTGACTTTGTTTCCCGCTTCTTTGCGCCTGTAAAAGGCGTGAATGAAGATCCTGTTACAGGCACATCACATTGTGTATTAACACCAATTTGGGGTAATAAGCTCAATAAAACACAGTTACAAGCAAGACAAGTTTCAAAACGAGGTGGAAATATCGACTGTGAGCTAAAAGATGATCGCGTTTTACTAACAGGAGATGCTGCACTCTTTTTAACTGGCGAAATAACCTTTTAATTACAGACGGCATAATCAGCCATTCATCTACTTTGCTTTCAATTTACTCTATTTTATACTGTGGGGAATTTCTCCCCTACAGTATAAAAGAAGAAGGCTTTATTGTTATGTCCATCTCTGACTTATCTCCTGAGCTACAAGATAAAATTAAAAATTCAGTCACCCGTGTATCTAAAGTCATATTCCCCACCACCACTAATCACCACTCAACACTCTTTGGTGGCACGGCATTAGCTTGGATGGATGAAGTTTCATTTATTACCGCTACCCGTTTTAGCCGTAAACGCCTAGTAACGGTTTCAACCGAAAAAATAAATTTTAATCACCCTATTCCATCAGGTACGATTATTGAATTAGTGGGTGAAGTGATCCGTGTTGGGCGTACAAGTTTAACGGTAAATGTTTCTATTTTTCTTGAAGATATGTACGCAGAAGGTCGTGAAGAAGTGATCCATGGTCAGTTTAATTTCGTGGCGGTTGATCATGACGGAAAACCAACGCCATTATTCGATAAATAACAACTTATAGAGAGATTTGTCATACTTTTTATCTCTCTTAATTAAAAACTGCATTATTTTATTATGTTCTTTATTATTTTTAATAATAACAAAGCAGTAAGAGCATTAATTTAAATGGATATTTTTCAATCAACATAAAATATCTAATAAAATCAATAAATAATAAGATTACTAACATGTAAGACAAGAGTTATCCACAGTTAATGTGGATAACTGAACAAGCCCCCAAATCAGAGAACACAGATTTTTGTTACTGCAAATTCAATCTGACAAATAGTCAGTTTCCTTCCTACTATTGCACTTTCAGCAATAACAATATCCGTTGATTGTGAATACTGTCGCCCCACTTCAAGGGCTAGCTCAATAGTGGGTTCAATCAGTAATATCACTCCAGCCTGTTCAATATCAACAGGGAAGTCTGCAAGCGCCCTCAGTTGTACCACTTGTTTTATCTTACTTTTAGCAATCTCTTGTGCTTTTTCCGTTGCAGCCTGATTAACTCTAGTTTGTTTTTCAAAAGCACCACCACCAGAATAAAGATAGATCATAATTTACTCATTATAGAAAAAAGGCTGTTACCTTTATTATTCAAATCCACCGCATAAAAGCCAGTTGAACATATAAAAAGGCAACAACCTTATCTCTGCTTTTTATCCTAATTAATACAATATAAAAAGTATTTACCAACCATAAGATATACCACCACCGACAACAGCACGATCTTCCGTATTCCACGAAGCAGAAACACGAATAACAGCACTCTCTGTTATTTGATATTGAGCGCCAGTTGCAAACGCATTGGCATCACGATAATTCCCAGCACCCACACCAAGGCTAAAAGTATGAGCCGCAACGTAGGGAATATTAGCCATCGCTGCGACAGAAGCGATACCAGCACTTGCCCTTTTGTCTGCTTTGTCTATTTTATTATCCATATTATTGAGCGCGACATCATTATCAATAAAGATATTTTTAATCTTATTATTGGTGTATTCATTCGCAATAGAGATAGAATCTTTTTTGGATGAATCAATGTACTCTCTTAAGGATTCATCTCTTTCATTGATAACCGTATTGGTAATATTGATATATTCGTTTCCTTTTTGAGTAATATATTTTTCACGTTCTTTCGTGATCTTTTCGTTATTTCTGTTTATTGCACCATCAATACCTGTGGCAATTTTTCCAATCTCAATATCAGTATAGCTATTGGCATTTTTTTCAGATTTTCTTACTTGATTGTCTGTTAATGTAATAATTTCATCTCTCGTATTTGTGATATGTTCTACTGTTTTTTCGTGATGTTCGTTTACTTTAAAATCAGTATATTCTTTACCGCTATTCTCAACTTCTATAAATTTATTATTAGTATATTCTTTAATACTGCCTTCAGACTCAGCCACTTTATCGCTGATATTTTTTTCAATATCACCTTTCATTTCAGCATATTTATTTTCACTATAGATATGAAATTCATTTTTTGCTTCATTGATATAATTAATCGTATTTTCTTGATGTTTTTCTATTTTACTATCAGTATATTGGTTTGCTTTCTTCTCTGCATTATTGGCTAATTCATTGGCTTTTGTTTCACTTCTTTTTAGTACCTCCTCATTAGCTTTAGCTATATCGCCTTTTATTATTTTATTATTTTCATTTATTTGATTATTTGTCTCTTTAAGAATGTGATTTTTTTCTTGCTCAATTTTATTATAAATATTCTGATTATTGTCATTAATATGCTTATCTGTCTCAATAAGAATATTATCTTTTTCTTTTCTTAATTGTGAAACATTAACAGCATCGGTATCTTCTGTACCTGCTGCGACATTAATAATTTGTCGCTGATTTTTATCACTGCCGATTGATAATGTATTATTGCGATTATTGCTACTTTTATCGCCTAATATAATTGCATTACTTGCTGATCCTGAAGAATTACTACCAATAATAACTGAATTATCTGCACTATCAGAAAGGTGACTGCCACTCCCTAAAATAACACCATTTTCAGCATTATTTATAGCACCCTTACCAATACTTATTGCATCTTTACTTTCACTATAAGCTTGAGAACCAATAGAAAGGGAGCCTTCACCAATTGCCATTGCACCACTTCCCAATGACATCGCATTATCACCAATTGCTGTGCTTTTATGACCTATTGCTGTTGCATTTTGACCTTCCGCGCCCGCATTAGCACCAATCGCGGTTGATTGATCTGAATGCGCCCATGTATTATATCCAACCGCTGTCGATTCATTACCATCTGCTTTACTATTTCCACCTAATAAAGTGGTATTATCGGCATAGGCAGAAGTAGATGAAAATAATATAATAACTAATAGTTTTATCTTAAAATTTATATTACAAGTCATATCTATATCACTCCAAATTAATAAACTCACATATAGAGTAATATGTATTTTATTTTTTACATGTTATATATCTTATAAAACAACTTAATAACGCTTGATGATTCTATTAAATACAAACAATAACATCATTAGATAATTTTAAATTTAATAAAAAAATAAATAACTAACTTTTATTTTTAAAATAAAATCAATCACTAAAGAAAAAACACAAATAATAAAGAAATAAAAACCATCCTGAACAATTTAAATAATAGTTATTTTAATAAATTTAAAATATTCTTAAATTTGAGATAGGGATCAAATAAAAAAATAACGTTCTTTTTTATCTTTGAGTGATATGATTAATTTATTAAGATAACATCTAAGTAAAAATCCCTAAACGTAGTTACGCTTAGGGATTTTGTTTTACTCAATAAATTTCGCTTCTGCAATTAATAATTTATCAATTGATGATTGACATAAATAAGGTCTCAGAGCATCAAATTTCTTTTCTGACCATTGGTAAATCTTTAACGATAAAAGTTGCTCAATAACCTTTGGCTCAAAACGATATTTAAGGTGTCGCGCGGGTGTTCCTCCAACAATGCTATAAGGTTCAACATTTTTGGAAACAACGCTATTAGCCGCAACAATAGCGCCTTCGCCAACTGTCACACCAGGCATTATCATTGCACGCATTCCTATCCATGCACCATCATGAATATGAGTATCGCCTTTACCAATATATGCCTCTTCAATTTTATCCATAAAAGGATAAAGAGAGAACCAATCCATACGATGTGTATGGTTTCCTCCCATTAATATGACGGCTTGCGCACCAATGCAAACATAATCGCCAATATATAATTTATCAATTTCCCACAATGGCTCCCATTGCAAGCTAATTTCGTCACCATAAAGATAACGTACTACAGAGGCTTCAAAACCTTCATCCCAACAATCACTGTAATAACTGTGTTGTCCTTTGATGATAATATTTTTATTTTTAACCGTTTCGTGTAGATATTCTACACGCGACCAATGTTTATTTTTCATAATATGACTCGCAATAAATTAATGAGTCATCAAAGAATGCTTAATTCTCTGATGATGTGTTCGCATTCAAAACACATCTTCTTAAGCAATTCTTGGTTGAAGCAATAAGGGATTTTTTTTCATCTTTTTTACGACCAATTATTACAACGCAATTTGTTTATGCGCATCATCATAAAGGTTATTAAAGAAAAAGCCACGGAGAATAACACTCAGCTTCCCGTGGCTTAGTATTACTATTTAAAAAAGTCTTTGCTACCATGAGGCGCACAACGTAAATATTGAGGCGCTACTTTTATGGTTTGTTTGAGTTTTTCTGCTGCATGCCAAGGCCAACGAGGATCATAAAGAATACCCCGCCCTAAAGCGATAAAATCAGCCTGCTCGGTAAGTAAAATGGCTTCGGCTTGTTCTGGCTCGGTAATGAGACCAACAGTAATAACAGGTAGTTGCGTTTCATTATAAATTGCCTGAGCAAATGGTACTTGGTAATTAGGACCCAGTTTAATTTCTTGTTTTTCTGATAATCCACCAGAAGAAACATGAATATAATGGCAACCTAATTCTTCAAGATGTTGTGTTAATGCAATTGCACTTTCTAAGTCCCAGCCGCCTTCAACCCAATCTGTCGCAGAAATTCTGACACCAACACAGACATTATCAGAAACCGCATTTTTCACGGCGACAAAGACATCCGCTAATAACCGACTACGATTATTAAAATCGCCACCGTATTGATCCGTTCTGTGATTTGATAATGGAGATAAGAATTCATGCAATAAATATCCATGAGCACCGTGGATCTCAATCACATCAAATCCTGCTGATTCAGCTCTTCTTGCCGCATCAACAAAAGCTTGTTTTATTTCTTCAATTTCATCAATTGTCAAAGCATGAGGCTGATGGTTATTTCCAAAAGGAATTGCTGATGGTGCAACTTTTTGCCATCCATTAGGAGAATCTGGTGCTAATGATGCTCCGCCATTCCAAGGTAAATCGGTCGATGCTTTACGTCCTGCATGGGCAATCTGTATACCCATTTTTGCAGATGAATATTGCTTAACATTATCAACAAGTTTTTTTAATTCACTGCCATGTTGATCAGACCAAATACCTAAATCTTTATAGCTAATACGACCTCTAGGCTCAACCGCTGTTGCTTCAACAATCACTAACGAAGCACCAGATAGTGCCAGTTGCCCGTAATGCATAGTGTGCCATGCTGTCGGGTAACCTTCTTGTGCTGAATACTGGCACATAGGTGCAACGATAATACGGTTATCTAACTGATGGGGGCCTAGTTTTTTAGGGGAGAACAACAAACTCATTTAAAGCCTCCTGCTATCAATAAGAATTTATGCAAAGAAAAATATCTTTGCTTTTCGATATACCATTTAAATATACAGGTTTAAGGCTATCGGATCTTATTCATTTAGGCGATGCTTTACTTCACATTGTGAAAAACAAAAAGATCAGCATCAATTGCTGATCTCTTTTTTAATTAATCATTAGATTTGGCAGGTTTCACCAATAACAGTGAAAAACGTCTTGCGATCGGCAAAACGAATAAAACCGTAGGAAAAGCAATCATCCAAGAGATCCCCCAAGAAGTTAACCATGGAGAGATAACGTACATACCCATTCCTAACGATTTGACGGTACTAATAAAAGCAACAATACCTGACATAATAAAAGAAAGGAAAAAGGGAACAAGAAAAATCATTGCTCGAGTAGGAAGTTTAGGAATACCTAAAAAGTAATTTTTGTCCTGAAAAGACATAGATAAAGACTCCAATAATACGATTGTACAACAGCACATAACTGCCAATACAACAGGCTAAAAAAAGTTATATGCGTTGATTAACGTAAACGCTTACGAGTCTTTT
>JAEYFY010000233.1 GCA_023454395.1 Pseudomonadota bacterium | reverse complement strand
TTTATAAGGCTATTATAAACACAGGCTGAGACCGTTAATTCGGGATCCGCGGAACCTGATCGGGTTAATACCCGCGAAGGGAACAAGAGTGATTCGACCTTTTGATAGCTTCATTGCGTATATTTTTTACACATCTATATACACCTATCTGTCGATACTCCCTGCGACCTCCAGACAAGCATTTTTCTCAATATTCACCCGACAGGCTACCGCCTGCATGATATTTATTAGGAAATGCTATGTCCCAAAATCAAACTATATCCGTTAAAGATATTTCGCCAACAAACAATAAACAGCGTCCACGAAAAGAACAGCGTGATGCAGCTCAAGAGTTTATCAGCACTATTCAAGGCGTAAGTTTCCCAAATTCAAACCGTATTTACCTTGAAGGCTCACGTACTGACATTCAAGTACCAATGCGTGAGATCCAACTTGATAAAACGCTAGTCGGAGGCTCTAAAGACTCCCCTGTTTTTGAAGATAATGAACCTGTACCTGTGTATGACACATCAGGTCCTTATGGCGATCCGGCTTCTCAACTTGACGTTAATCTTGGATTAAAAAAAATACGCCAACCATGGATTGATGAGCGCAATGATACCGAAATGCTTTCACTTTTAAGTTCGGATTTCACCCAACAGCGCCTTTCTGATGCTGGATTAGAACATCTACGTTTTCCCTTAAAACCAAAGCCGAAAAAAGCGTTAAATGGCAAAAGAGTGACGCAATTACATTATGCTCGCCAAGGCATTATTACGCCTGAAATGGAGTTTATTGCTATTCGTGAAAATATGGGGCGAGAGAGAATTCGTAGCGAAGTTTTACGCCAACAGCACGCAGGATTTAGCTTTGGCGCTCATCTCCCTGACAATATTACCCCTGAGTTTGTTCGCCAAGAAGTTGCAGCGGGTCGCGCAATCATTCCTGCCAATATCAATCACCCAGAATCAGAGCCAATGATTATTGGTCGTAATTTCCTAGTCAAAGTGAATGCCAATATCGGAAACTCATCGGTCACTTCCTCGATTGAAGAAGAAGTTGAAAAGCTAATTTGGTCTACACGCTGGGGAGCGGATACCGTTATGGATCTCTCAACAGGTCGTTATATTCATGAAACACGTGAGTGGATCATTCGCAATAGCCCTGTTCCTATTGGTACAGTTCCAATTTATCAAGCACTGGAGAAAGTTAACGGTATTGCGGAAGATCTCACTTGGGAAATGTTCCGCGATACCTTGCTTGAGCAAGCAGAGCAAGGGGTTGATTATTTTACTATTCATGCCGGTGTATTGTTACGTTATGTGCCAATGACAGCAAAACGTCTAACGGGTATTGTGTCTCGTGGCGGTTCGATAATGGCGAAATGGTGTTTATCACATCATAAAGAAAATTTCCTCTACGAACATTTCCGTGAAATCTGCGAAATTTGTGCCGCTTATGATGTTTCCCTCTCATTGGGTGATGGATTAAGACCGGGTTCTATTCAAGATGCCAATGATGAAGCACAATTTTCTGAATTACATACCTTAGGTGAACTGACAAAAATTGCTTGGGAATATGATGTTCAGGTGATGATTGAAGGTCCTGGTCATGTACCAATGCAGATGATCCGCCGCAATATGACCGAAGAATTGGAACATTGTCATGAAGCACCATTTTATACATTAGGTCCGCTCACTACAGATATTGCACCGGGTTATGATCACTTTACCTCAGGTATTGGTGCAGCAATGATTGGCTGGTTTGGTTGTGCGATGCTCTGTTATGTCACCCCTAAAGAACACCTTGGTTTACCTAATAAAGAAGATGTGAAACAAGGTCTTATCACTTATAAAATTGCCGCTCATGCAGCCGATTTAGCCAAAGGGCATCCCGGCGCTCAAATTCGTGATAATGCAATGTCGAAAGCACGCTTTGAGTTTAGATGGGAAGACCAATTTAACTTGGCGCTTGATCCTGAAACCGCACGCCAATATCACGATGAAACGCTCCCTCAGGCTTCAGGAAAAGTCGCTCATTTCTGTTCGATGTGTGGTCCTAAATTCTGCTCAATGAAAATAACGCAAGAAGTACGTGATTATGCGGCTGGCATGGAACAAATGTCCCAAACCTTTAAAGAGCATGGCAGTGAGTTATACCACAGTGCAGAAATCGCCAGTGTTGAGGTAACTGAAAATGAACAGATCCTCTAACACACCTTTTGCATCAACAGAAAAAAAGCTGGGGCTTTATCCTGTTGTTGATTCTGTTGAATGGATCGAGCGCCTGTTAAAAACAGGCGTTACCACCCTGCAATTACGCATAAAAGATAAACAGCCAGACGACGTTGAACAAGAGATCATCGAAGCGATAAAATTGGGCAAACAGTATCATGCAAGACTGTTTATCAATGATTATTGGCAACTCGCCATTAAACATCACGCTTACGGTGTTCATCTTGGTCAAGAAGATCTCGATATTGCCGACCTTAATGCCATTAAACAAT
Source organism: Pseudomonadota bacterium (assembly GCA_023454395.1). GTDB lineage: Bacteria > Pseudomonadota > Gammaproteobacteria > Enterobacterales > Enterobacteriaceae > Proteus > Proteus appendicitidis. The sequence continues at coordinate 6,345 of JAEYFY010000233.1, read as the reverse complement.
CAGGATTACGCCTTGGTATTTCCACTCATGACGAAGTTGAATTACAAAGAGCGAAAACATTACGTCCATCTTACATCGCGCTAGGGCATATATTTCCAACCACCACAAAAGATATGCCATCTAAACCTCAAGGTTTAAAGGCACTCAGACATCAAGTAGAGCAGACACCTGATTTTCCAACAGTTGCTATTGGTGGGATCTCACTAGAAAGAGTACCTGATGTTGTTGCAACCGGTGTGGGGAGCGTTGCCTTGGTCAGTGCAATAACAAAAGCGCCAGATTGGCAACAAGTAACTCGTAAATTATTAGAATTAGTAGAAGGAAAACCATCATGCTAAATGATAATGATTTTATGCGTTATAGCCGACAAGTAATGTTAGAAGATATTGGCTTAGAAGGTCAAAACAAACTTCAACAAGCAAAAGTACTGATTATTGGGCTTGGTGGATTAGGCTCTCCCGCATCACTTTATCTTGCTGGTGCAGGTATTGGTGAGCTTATTTTAGTGGATGATGATGAGTTACATGTCTCTAATCTACAACGTCAAATTCTTTATCGTACTCAAGATATTCCTGATGCAAAATCAGAGGTCGCAAAGCAATCTCTACTTGCGCTAAATCCAGATATAAAAATTACCTCTTATAAACAACGTATTGATGATGATTCATTATCTAAATTAGTTAAAAAGGTCGATTTAGTTTTAGATTGCACCGATAACATGCTCACACGCCAAGCGATTAATCGTGCTTGTGTTGCACAGCAAACTCCGCTTATTAGTGGCAGTGCCGTAGGGTTTAGTGGTCAGCTTATGGTGTTTGAACCTCCTTTTACTCACGGTTGCTATCACTGCCTTTATCCTGATGAGACTGAACCACAAAGAAATTGCAGAACAGCCGGAATTCTAGGTCCTGTTGTGGGCGTGATTGGCACACTTCAGGCACTTGAAGCAATTAAATTGCTTTCTGGTTTACCTTGCTCTCTAAGTGGAAAACTCCGCCTTTTCGATGGTAGAAAACAAAATTGGAGTACTTTGCATTTAACACCATCAAAAACATGTCCTGTTTGTCGAGGGGTAGCATGAACATTACCGTAAATGACGAACAATATTCTCTGGATATGCCTGTCACTCTCTGTCAGCTCCTTATTCAGTTAGAGCAACCATCCATTGGTGTAGCACTTGCTATCAATGAAACCATTGTTCCCCGTGAAAATTGGGAAACACATTTTATTAATGATGGCGATACTATTCTTCTCTTCCAAGCAATTGCAGGGGGCTGATATGTTAAAAATTGCTGATACAACATTCGCATCTAGACTTTTTACAGGTACAGGAAAATTTGCAACACCAACGCTAATGACAGAAGCTATTAAAGCTTCGGGTAGCCAATTAGTAACGATGGCAATGAAGCGGGTGGATTTAAAGAATGCTAATGATGATTTAATCGCACCACTTAAATCATTAGGGGTTAAATTATTACCTAATACATCAGGTGCAAAAACAGCACAAGAAGCGGTTTTTGCGGCTCGTTTAGCTAAAGAAGCCTTTGGTACCCATTGGGTAAAATTAGAAATTCATCCTGACACCAAATATTTATTACCCGATCCTATTGAAACACTTAAAGCTGCTGAAACCCTCGTTAAAGAAGGGTTTGTTGTTTTGCCTTATTGCAGTGCGGATCCTGTTTTATGTCGTCGTTTAGAAGAAGTTGGCTGTGCCGCTGTAATGCCTTTAGGTTCTCCTATTGGCTCCAATCAAGGCTTACAGACTCGTGATTTTCTAAGAATTATCATTGAACAAGCCTCAATTCCTGTTGTTGTTGATGCGGGTATTGGCGCACCAAGTCATGCACTCGAAGCCTTAGAGTTAGGTGCTGATGCAGTATTAGTTAATACCGCAATTGCGGTTGCCAAAAATCCTGTTCTAATGGCACAAGCCTTTAAAGCAGCCCTTGATGCTGGTGAACTTGCTCGACAATCAGGGCTTGCTACACCCACTTCAGTTGTGAATATGCAAGCACAAGCCTCTAGCCCATTAACTCAATATTTAGAGGCATTCTAATGGACACTTTTTCTGATTATTGGCAACAACTCGACTGGGACGACATTACATTAAAACTCAATAGTAAAACTAATGCAGATGTTGAAGCCGCATTAAATCGCCATTCCCTTACGCTTGATGATTTTATGGCATTGATTTCGCCTGCGGGGCGACATTATTTAGAGCCAATGGCACAACGCGCTCAACAACTCACTCGACAACGTTTTGGTAATGTAGTGGGGCTGTATGTGCCGCTTTATCTTTCTAATTTATGTGCGAATGACTGTACTTATTGTGGTTTTTCAATGAGTAATGCCATTAAACGTAAAACATTAAATGAAACTGAAATAGTTGCCGAATGTAATAGTATCAGGCAATTAGGTTTTGATAGCTTGTTATTAGTGACTGGAGAGCACCAAAGAAAAGTGGGTATGGATTATTTTCGCCAGTACATCCCTCTCATTCGACAGTATTTCAGTTTATTAATGATGGAAGTACAACCTCTTGCAACAGAAGAATATGCAGAATTAAAAACACTAGGCATTGATGGCGTGATGGTTTATCAAGAAACCTATCATGAACCCACTTATCAGCTTCATCATCTAAAAGGCAAAAAACAAGATTTTCACTGGCGGCTGCAAACACCGGATAGATTAGGGCAAGCAGGCATTGATAAGATTGGATTAGGTGCATTGATTGGCCTTTCAAGCCAGTGGCGTAGCGATTGCTATATGGTGGCAGAACATCTCTTGTTCTTACAAAAACGCTATTGGAAAAGTCGTTATTCTATCTCTTTTCCTCGGTTACGCCCTTGCGCTGGTGGGCTTAGCCCTGCATCGGTAATGAGTGAAGCAGAATTAGTACAACTTATCTGTGCTTTTCGCATTTTAGCACCGGATGTGGAGCTTTCACTTTCAACACGAGAATCACCTTATTTTCGCGATAACACGGTGCCATTAGCCATTAATAACATTAGTGCAGGATCTAAAACTCAACCCGGTGGATATTCTGATAGTAATGAAGAGTTAGAACAGTTTTCACCTAATGATAATCGCCATGTAAATGATGTTATTAACGTATTAAAAGAGCGAGGATTACAACCTGTATGGAAGGACTGGGATAATTACTTGGGTCGTTAATTAAAAATTTAAATAATATAAAACCACCTTTAATTTATTTAATTAAAAATAACAAGGGTGGTTTTTATTAAAAGAATTAATAATAAAAAATACTTAATAAAAAATAATTAAAAAAGGTAATAACGGTATTACATACTATATATTAATTTTTTTAGAATTTAGCAATTAACTAGAAAAACAAATTAGAACATCTGTTATTATTTTTATCGAATTCTATTTATTATGCATTATCATGCTACGGTCAATTCTTCAATTTCTTGTATACTTAAACCAGATACTCTTTCGATAAATGAAAGATCAAAGTTTTCTTTTAATAAATTTTTTGCCAATTCTAACTGCACTGATTTTCTTCCTATTTCAATACCTACTGTTTTTCCTAATTCGATACCTACCGTTTTTCCTAATTCAATACCTACCGTTTTTCCTAATTCGATACCTACCGTTTTTCCTAATTCAATACCTTCATTTTTTCCTATTTCAAACCCTTCATCTATACCTAATTTAAATCCTTTATTTTCTAATCTCCACGCTATATTCATAATTGTCTCTCTATGGTTATCTACTTGTTCAGCTATCTTATTTATGATGAATTCAAAATCTGATGCATCCATGATTGAGAATAAATATTGTACAACAGCAACAGTGTCTTCATCTCTGCAGTTTTTCTGATTTATTGCTTTTGATAGCAGCATTGCAATCTGATTAATATCTTTACAACTATTAACGTGTTTCATCGCAATTTCCATTACTGCCGCTTTTTTATGTGTCAGCAAAATATCGTCATTAATTGAGGTCAAATCAATTAAAGAGAAGTCATTAGAATAAAGTTGATTAGCAAGTGAAGAAAGTGGAAAACATTTCATCCAATTAACAGGAAAAGGATAAGGTTTCTTCTTTCCATGATAAAACAAGATTGGAACAACGAGAGGCAAAGATTTATAACCTTGCTGTAAATGCTGATTCATGGTGCAAAATGCATAGTGCATCATACGCCAAGCTATCATTTTATCAGGTCTAGATTGATGTTCTACAAGTAAATAAATGGGAACATCGCCCTCTTTGGTTTTCACCAAATATAAAATATCAGACATACGAGAACGTAATTTTATATCAATAAAAGAAGAATTCTGTAATTGCAAAGTCGAAAAGTCACACTGGCTTTTTAATTCTTCAGATAAGTGGATAAAGAAAAAGTCTTTCGCATTACTGACAGTCATCATAAAACGTTTGAATGCAGAATCATGAGTAGAAATTGATATGGATTTATTCATAGCTGACTCCATGCCGAATTTGGACTGCCAGCTTACAGAAAAAAATGTATTTCTCTTACTAAAAAATCATCATAATTATCTGAAAAATATGAGTTATTTATTGATCTTAACTGAATAAGTTAGAGGAAAATAAAAAATACCTTCAATAAATATCAAAGGTATTTTTTAAGATTATAAATTTTATTTTTAATTATTTATCAACAACGATATTTTTATTAACGACTTCATATTCATCATTACCCACCATTCTGGCAAATTTCTCAATAGGATCTGTACTCAAAGCATAGAGCCGTTTTAGCGCAAAAGGAGGATCACCTAGACGAACTTTTCCTTGTTGAGTTGTTACCGCCAATGTCATACCAGACGCTTTGACTGCCGTAATTGCCCTTTGATTATATCCACCGAAAGGATATGCAAAGGCATATTGATGTGGATTTAATAATCGCAATACACGTTGTGAGCGTTGTAAATCTAATATAATCGTGTGGGACTGGCGGCTAAAAATGATAGGTTTTTTATTATTATCTAAACGATGTAAAAAATGGGAGTGCGATTGGATATCAAAAACATCACGGCTCGATTTAAGTGACTGCCAACTCATAAATTGTAATGAATTAGGCGCCCACTTAGGTGTTTTGGATTTTATTCGTGATGAGATAACAAATAGTGTTGCTCGTTGACCATTTTCTTTTAAAAGAGGATAAGCATAGCGATAAACGGATTGCAAACCATCATCAAATGTTAATGCAACCGCTTTGCCTGGCAAATTAACACTCTTATTTAAATAGCCAGCCACTTGATTAAGCGAAAGCGTTTCGTATCCAGCTTCTTTTAAATAATTCATCTGCTCTGTAAAGGCAGTTAATGATGTTGTTGTTGATGTATGGCGAAAATTATGGTTTTCCGTTGCTTTAAGAATATGGTGATAAGTAAGTACCGGTATTCCTAAATCAGGTTTTACATCCCTTGATGAAATATAACCTAAGCGATCACCTAAAGAGATTTCAAACCAATTGATTTTACTTTCATTAATATCTTCTTTTATTGTGCGAGATAACACGGGATAACGTAAATTGGGTAAGAGTGTCGCTATTTGTGGGCTAGCAATATCTTTATCACTATAGATGGGCGTATTTTTTGTCGTAATTAAATATTCGTAGATAGGATAATCGGTTTTCTTCGTACTATCTGATAAGAAACGTGTTTTCTTATCCGGTTTCATTGAGGCAATATCTTCAAAATAGCCATCTTCTAGATAGCCCGCTTCAAGATAACCTTGGGCATTTCCAAATTGTATTTTGTGGTAATCCCCCTTCGCAACTGATGCATAAAAACCTTGATTAGGGCAAAGCTCTGCAACAGGCCGCAATTTATCCCCCACAAACGCATATAGCGTTTTTTGTTGACGTAGTTGCATCAGTGTTGTGATGGGGGTTTTTAAATCCCATTGAGCTTCTGTTGGAATGCCTCGTTCATAGGGCACTGCTGAAGCAAATCCAGTAAAAATAAAACATAGAATAATCAAACTATTCGCTATTACTCTCATCATTTCGCCTACTTATGTAGAACAGAAACAAAAAATGCCCTCACAATGGAGGGCATTTCAATCTAACCTAGATTAGATTTTAGTCTTTTAATCCACCGAAACCAGCATTCAGTAATTCTGCTAAGTTTGCAGATGCTTCATCAGCACTGATTGTTGTTTCAGTTTCATCTGTCGGCAATTGTGATTGACGACGCTTCATACGATCTTGATGATACGCATATCCGGTACCAGCTGGGATCAAGCGACCAACAATAACGTTTTCTTTCAAGCCACGTAATTCATCACGTTTACCCGCTACCGCAGCTTCCGTCAGAACACGAGTTGTTTCTTGGAACGATGCAGCAGAGATGA
>JAEYFY010000200.1 GCA_023454395.1 Pseudomonadota bacterium | reverse complement strand
ATAGCGAATCTTTATTAGATAGCGATAATCCATTTGAAACAGAACAGATGATCATCTGCTCTTTAGATTTTGTGCGTAAAAACAAGCAACGTTTTGAACACTTGGTTGAAGCAACATGGGATATGTTAGTTGTCGATGAAGCACATCACCTTGTTTGGAGTGAAGATGCGCCAAGTCGTGAATATCAAGTGATTGAAGAGTTAGCGGAATCTATTCCTTCTGTATTGCTATTGACTGCAACCCCAGAGCAGTTAGGTCAAGAAAGTCACTTTGCTCGTTTACGTCTGCTTGATCCAAGCCGTTTCCATGACTACAACGAATTTATTAATGAGCAACAAAAATATCGCCCTGTTGCCGATGCTGTCACTATTTTGCTATCAGAAGATGATTTAAATACCGAACAACAAAATATCATCAGTGAAATGATCAGCGAGCAAGATGTAGAACCATTACTGAAAGCGGCAAATACCCAAGGTGAAGAGCGTACTAAATCTCGCCAAGAACTTATCCATATGTTAATGGACAGACATGGAACGGGTCGTTTGTTATTCCGTAACACACGTTCTGGTGTTAAAGGTTTCCCAAATCGCTTACTTCACGCGATAAAAATGCCACTGCCAACACAATATCAAACCGCAATTAAAGTGGCTGAAATTATGGCAGCGAAAAAGAGCCTCGAAGTTCGTGCAAAAGAGATGCTCTACCCTGAACGTATTTACCAAGAATTCGAAGGTGAAAACGCAACATGGTGGAACTTTGATCCTCGAGTTGAATGGTTACTGGGTTTCTTAACTGCCAATCGTAATGAAAAAGTACTGGTAATTTGTGCTCAAGCAGCAACAGCACTGCAATTAGAACAAGTTTTACGTGAGCGCGAAGGTATCCGTGCAGCAGTCTTCCACGAAGGTATGTCATTACTTGAACGCGATCGCGCAGCGGCTTATTTCGCTTCTGAAGAAGAAGGCGCACAAGTTCTGCTATGTTCAGAAATCGGCTCTGAAGGACGTAACTTCCAGTTTGCGAATCAACTGGTTATGTTTGATCTGCCATTTAACCCTGATTTACTAGAACAACGTATTGGTCGTCTCGATCGAATTGGTCAAAATCGCGACATTGATATTAGTATTCCTTATCTTGAAGGTACGGCTCAATCTGTATTATTGCGCTGGTATCACGAAGGCTTAGATGCCTTTGAGCATACTTGTCCAACAGGTCGTACTATTTATGACAGCAAATATGATGCACTTGTTAACTATCTTGCTCAGCCTAATGAATTAGCAGACTTTGATGAGTTTATTGCCGCTTGTCGTAAACAGCATGATGAAATGAAGCTCCAACTTGAGCAAGGTCGCGACCGCCTGTTAGAAATGCATTCTAACGGGGGTGAAGTGGGCGTTGAATTAGCGGGTGAGATTGCAGCGCAAGATAACGATCCTGAGTTAGTGAACTTTGCACTGAACTTGTTTGATATCGTTGGTATTAATCAAGAAGATCGCAGTGATAGCTTAATTATTTTAACGCCATCCGATCATATGCTAGTGCCTGATTTCCCAGGATTACCGCAAGATGGTTGCACTATCACATTTGATAGAGAACAAGCACTATCTCGTGAAGATACTCAATTTATCAGTTGGGAACATCCAATTATCCGTAATGGCTTAGATTTAATTTTATCGGGCGATACAGGAAGTTGTGCCGTTTCTTTATTAAAAAATAAAGCATTGCCAGTGGGAACACTGTTAGTCGAACTGATTTACGTGGTAGAAGCACAAGCGCCTAAACATCTTCATTTAAGCCGTTTCTTACCTGCAACACCAGTTCGCTTATTACTTGATCTAAAAGGTAATAATCTTGCTTCACAAGTTGAGTTTGAAAGCTTTAACCGCCAATTAAATGCTGTTAATCGTCATACTTCGAGCAAACTGGTCAATGCGGTACAAAATGAAGTTCACCATGTACTTAAAGCCTCTGAACCGTTAATGGAAGTTGAAGCGAAAGAGCTTATCCAAAAAGCGAAAGAAGAAGCCGATCGCGTGCTGACTCATGAATTGTCACGCTTAGAAGCTTTACGTGCGGTAAACCCAAATATTCGTGATGATGAAGTCGAATCAATTGAAAATGAACGCGCTCATATTCTTAACCATTTAGATGAAGCAACGTGGCGTTTAGATTCAATTCGCCTTATTGTTGTTACCCACCAATAATCACCGTTAAAGCGGGGAGTATTTTACTCCCCGTTGTTTTGATGAGATATCCACCATGATGGAAGTGTATAACCCGCCGACAGATCCTTGGTTACATGTTTTATATCAAGATGAGCATATTATTGCCGTCAATAAACCCAGCGGATTACTGTCAGTACCGGGCAAAGCGCCAGAGCACAACGACAGTATTATGTCGCGTATTAAAGCAGAATTTCCTAATGCTGAGTGTGTGCATCGCCTTGATATGGCAACCAGTGGCGTTATTGTTGTTGCACTAAATAAAGAAGCAGAGCGTGAATTAAAACGCCAATTTCGTGAGCGTGAACCCAAAAAAACCTATATCGCACGCGTTTGGGGGCATATCGAAAAAGAAGAAGGATTGGTTGATTTACCTTTGATTTGTGATTGGCCTAATCGACCAAAACAAAAAGTCTGTCATGAAACAGGGAAAGCGGCACAAACTTTTTATGAAGTGTTGGAATATGAAGAGAATGCGACAAGAGTGAAGCTTTCACCAATAACTGGGCGTTCACATCAATTGCGGGTACATATGTTAGCGTTGGGGCATCCTATTTTAGGGGATCGCTTTTATGCACATCCACAGGCAAGAGCGATGGCACCTCGCCTGCAGTTACATGCTCAGGAATTATTTATTACGCATCCTGCTTTCCGATCCCCGATACATTTTGAATGCCTTGCCGATTTTTAGTGTCTTATGACACTAAAACAGTCACTGAACTCAATGAAGCAAGGAGCAGGCAAAGCGCTAATCCCATAACCCCAACAAGAACACGGACGTTTGACATGGATATAGTTCCTTTTTTAAGAGAAGAGAGAAT
>JAEYFY010000175.1 GCA_023454395.1 Pseudomonadota bacterium | reverse complement strand
ATCAGGATCAATAAACTGTAGCTGTAAAACTTTCTCATGATTTCCAGGACTTGTGGAATCAAAACCATGTAAATATATAATCATGCTCGCTCCTGCCATTGCTCCTGTAATTGGGTCAGCAACTGATTCGCTTTTTTCCAACGATCAGAGGTTTGTAGCTCACTCAATGTGTAACGACCTCGGTGATGGTACAATGTGGAGATACGTTCTGCTTTGACAGAGGACAGGTTATCTAACACACTCACCGCCCCTTTTCGGTTATTACATACTAAAAGCATATCACAACCGGCATCTAGCGAGCGTTGCGCCCTTTCTGCATAACTCCCCATAATAGCAGCGCCTTCCATCGATAAGTCATCAGAGAAAATAACACCTTGGAAGCCTAATTGTTCGCGTAAAATGGATTTCAGCCAGTACGATGAGCCACTTGCCGGACGCTCATCAACCTGAGAATAAATAACATGAGCTGGCATAATCGCATCTAATAACTGGCGTTGAATAAAATCTTTAAAGATAGACATATCACGCTGGCGAATATCATTTAAAGAGCGATCATCACGAGGCGTTTCTTTATGAGAATCAGCCCTTACAGCACCATGACCAGGGAAGTGTTTGCCTGTTGATTTCATACCCGCAGAGCGCATACCTTTAATAAAGCTCTCAGCCATTGTCATGGCAATTTCAGGGGAATCATGGAAAGAACGCTCGCCAATAGCAATACAGTTATGACCTAGGTCAAGCACGGGTGCAAAACTGATATCAATATCCATGGCAATCATTTCTGATGCCATTAGCCATCCCGCTTCTTGTGCTAAATGACTCGCTTGATAACTTTCATTTAATGCCGCATAAGATTGAGCTGCTGGTATGCGTGTAAAACCATCACGGAAGCGCTGTACTCGTCCCCCTTCTTGGTCTACTGCAATCACAAGCCGCTCATGAGATGCATCACGAATTTGGCGAACTAATTCATTTAATTGTTCAGCATCGTGGAAGTTGCGGGTAAAAAGGATTAATCCACCGACAAGAGGATGCTTTAAAATTTCACGCTCTTCACTATCGAGTTCATATCCTTCAACATCAAGCATTACTGGACCCATAACATTCCTCTCTTTGTAATTGTGACAAGATAATGTCTTTAATTCGTCAGACTGAAATAGCGACGCAAAGGTTCAGACATTATTAAAAATGATCCATCTTTTGTTTGTTGCCAACGGACTTCATACCACATTAGCATCATATAAAAAATGAATGGCTCCCTTGAGAGAATACGCTTTCTCAACTCCTTCACAGAATAAATATCAATCTCTTTGGATTGAGTATAATGACAATGATACGAATAATAATAATCCAAAAACGTATTTTGTTGCGCCTCATTGAGTTGGTTTGTTGCAAAGAACGTCATCAATGAATCTGCTGTATCAATATCAGCTGCATATTCCCAATCAATAAATTTTATACCCGAATCACTAAGAAGAATATTCTCAACATGCAAATCCATGTGAGCAGGCGCGTATTTTATGAAATTGCATCGCGGTTGGCGTAAAAAATGTTGTTGCAAGCGTAACCATTTAGCAGATAAACGTTTTCTATCAATACTCTGCCAATAAATTAATAACTCATGATTTAAGTTAAGAGGAAAACCTAACGGTGTGTGTTGATGGAGTATTGCTATTTTTTCAGCTAACGGTTTTAAATAAGTACTAAAAAGTGATTGATGAGTAAGATGTTCGCCCTGTAACCAACAAAGAAAAAACCACTCTTTATAACGTGTGGCAACTTTAGGTGATAAATCAGATCCTGATAGCTGCTTTAAAATGGCGTATTCTTTTCTTCCATGTACATAAAGCGCTTTTTTTTCATCGCCATAATAGCGAGCAACCCAGTCAATATCTGCACATTGCACACGAAAACCACCACCACCGGCTCCGGCTAATGCAGTGATTTTCCATTGACTTAATGCCGTTGCAGGGAAAAGCGCTTGCAAGGCATTAAGCAAACTTGAGTAATGCGGATCACTCAACCTTATGACGCCCGTTCCAAAGAATTTCACCAGAAGAAACCGACATTAACTGCATGCTGATCACACGGTTATCTTTTTTACCATCAACGGTTGAGAATAAAATATAATCAGCTTTCAAATAGCGGGCTAAGCCAATCGCTGCACTACGAAGACCTAGGCTATCTTCACCAGATAAACCAAGCGCTTTTCGTGCTGACATCATTTGCGTATAAGGCACGGTTTGCAATGCACTAATACTATTAACTGATTCAATAATAGTATTAGTCGCATTTACCGCTTGGATATTCCCGCCTGAATTATTTTTAACATTATCAACAACGATAAGTTTACCCGCGTCTAAATCATCAGTAACTGCCATTTCTCTAATTAAAGGTGTGACAGCTGCATTCCAATTAATGCTCGTGATTTTAGGTGGCGTTGGCACAACTTCGATTGGTGGCTCTATCGGTTTAGGCGGCTCTACTGGCTCTGTGGGTGTCACCGGCTCTACAGGTACAGGGGGTTGTTGTGGCAACATAGATGGACAACCCGCTAATAAAAATACAGACATCGCCACAAATAGAACTCTTTTCATGCTCGTGTTACCTTATCCTAAGTAAAGAGATAAACTCTGACATAACTAATGGTTTTATTTGGTATATCACCACTAATTTCGACATCACCATCTCCAAGAATAGTCACATCATTTACATTTCCAGCAGGGGAAACTTCAAGCCCTTGTTCGTTATACCAATAAAAACGATAACGAATAGAAACAGGGTAAGATTGTGTATTTGATAACATGACTGTCGCTTTGGTGCCATTAGCATGGTGTTCAATGGCTGGCTGACCAGCAACAACGCCTACAACTAATACTGAAGGCTCCATAATAATAGCCTGCTGACGATTGAAATAGAGTTTATTATCTGAATGAGATGATAAACATCCTGCAAGCAATGTCGTCATTAACACAACGATAAGTAATGAACAAATAGCCTTACCTTGTCTTATCATGTATTACTTCCTGTTATCCTGCTGTTAGCATTACATCCATTACAGGCTTAATAATGGTCCTAATGGTTTCCCGCCAAGTAAATGCATATGAATATGGAAAACTTCTTGTCCACCATGTTTATTACAGTTCATCACTAAGCGATAACCATCTTCAGCAATACCTTCTTGTTGTGCAATTTTTGCCGCAACAACGAAAAGGTGTCCTAATACTTGCTCATCTTCCGCAGTAACATCATTTACAGTAGGAATAAGTTTATTAGGAATAATTAAAATATGAGTGGGTGCTTGAGGTGAAATATCACGAAATGCCGTCACTGTATCATCTTGAAACACGATATTGGCTGGAATTTCACCACGGATAATTTTACTGAAAATTGTTTCTTCTGCCATTTCCATCACCTTATTATTTATTTTAATTCCCGATTAATTCTATTAAGCAGGTAAGTTTTGAATATGAAAGAGCTTAGCAAAATTGCGTGTTGTTTGTTGCGCTAACTCTTCAACACTGACGCCTTTTAAGACAGCCATATATTCTGCAACATCACGGACATAAGCCGGTTGGTTCTCTTTTCCACGATGAGGAACAGGCGCTAAATAAGGGGAGTCTGTTTCAACTAAAATTCTATCAAGAGGAACAATACGCGCTGCTTCTCTAATTTGTTCAGCATTTCTAAATGTTACGATGCCAGAAAAAGAAATATACATTCCAAGATCAAGTAATGCGGTTGCAGTTTCTTTATCTTCAGTAAAACAATGCAAAACACCGCCACAATCTTGAACTTTTTCTTCTTTTAAAATAGATAACGTGTCTTCGCGAGCACTTCGTGTATGCACAATAACGGGTTTATTAACTTGGCGTCCAATACGAATATGCTCACGGAAAATTTCACGCTGTAGAGCCGCATTTTCTTGTTGGTAATAGTAATCTAGCCCTGTTTCACCTAAAGCCACAACATCAGGTGCAGCAGCTAAACGTGCTAATTCTTCAATATCATGACCTTCATCTAAATTTAAAGGATGGACTCCACAAGAAAAGGCGATATTGTCACGTTTACCGATTAGCTCACGCATACTCTTAAAGCCCGGTAATGTGGTTGCCACTGCTAACATATATTGAACATCACGCTGCTGTGCTTTTTCGACAACATCATCAATATTTTCATGTAATTTTTCATAATCTAAGCAGTCGAGATGGCAGTGTGAATCAACTAAAAACATAACTTACTCTCATTTATCTGATACGACTTATATACTCGTCATTCTTCAAGTTGCAGGGGTGTTGGCTACGCTAAGTTACCCGAATCACATATGAGTATGCTCATCGGGATATCTTTGCTTGCCGCCTACCTACAACTCGAATGATTTAGAGTATAGGTGTTTTTTATTACAGCTAAATCATAATTAATATATAGATAATTAATTTTTTGTAGCTAGCTGATTTTCCCAATCTAGTAGCTGCTCTACTAGTAATAATTCTCTATTTAATGCAGGAATGGTCATTAACTGGTAACGACACTGTTTCCATCCATCAATAGTGGATAACAAAATATCCGAAGGCCATTGTGATAACGCCATAATTAATGCTTGCTGGTCTTGGTTCACACAATACACTTGTGCATTGGTTTGGTATTTTAATGCATCAAGCAGCAGGGATAATAACCAATACAAGCGACGCTCGGCATTATCTTGATTTAATTGCGGTAAAAATGAATATAAATCATGTTGTTGTATGCTTGCATATAAAATTTGGCAAAAGGTCTCTCTTTCCTTCCACTCATCTTTCAATAATGAAAGCGCTAAAACTGGAGCATTCTGAGATAAATTTAATGCCGTCACACTATTGGCATAAGGTATGTTTGGTAATTGTTGCTGTAACCAGTGCGTTGCATGTTGGAGATCTGGCGTTGCTAAATGGTAATAAAAACAACGGCTACGCAATGTCGCTAATAAAACCTCTGGTTGCTGACAATTCAGTAAAAAATAGGTGTTTTTAGGCGGCTCTTCTAACGTTTTGAGCAATGCATTTGCTGCCGCTTCAGTTAACGCTTCAACATCTTTTATCCAAACAACCCTAGAACCACTTTGCTGAGCATGATGCTCCAATTTTTCAGTGACTTTTCTTACTGCTTCAATACCAATCGAGGATTTTCCCTTTTCACTTTGCAAAACATGCCAATCAGGGTGTGTTTCAGCAATCATCAAACGACAGCTATGGCATTCATTACAACTTTTTAATCCCTGTTTATTCTGGCACATTAACCAACGACTTAACCCATAAGAGAGTGCTTCTCCTCCCATGCCTTCTATCGCATGTAAAAGCAAGGCATGATGACCTCGCCCTTCTTGATACATGCTAATAAGTTGTCGATATGCCTGATTTAGCCAAGGATACCAATTCATAGTGATTTATTTTCCTGCTGAACTAGCCACGCTGTTAATGTTTGACGGATATCTGCTTGTACTTTTTCAATAGCTTGAGATGCATCTATTGTGATAATAGAGTCATCACCTTTGGCTAATGCCTGATAACGTTCACGAGTACGATAAAAGAAATCCATTGATTCTTTTTCAATTCGGTCTAACTCACCTCGAGCGCGCGCTCTGGCAAGACCAATAGCCGGATCTAAATCAAGATATAAGGTTAAATCAGGGCGAAAATCACCAAGAACGGTATTACGAAGTGACAACATAAGATCTTTATCTAAGCCGCGTCCCCCACCCTGATAAGCTTGTGAAGAGAGATCATGTCTATCGCCAATCACCCATTTACCTTCCGCTAATGCCGGTTTTATTACGTTTTCAACAAGCTGAACACGCGCGGCATATAACATTAAAAGCTCTGCTTTATCTGTCACTTTTTCGCCGTCAATACCTTGCTTGATGAGTTCACGTAGTTTTTCAGCAAGCGGTGTACCTCCCGGTTCACGGGTAAAAGCCAGATTGGTGATACCTTTTTCTTTTAATGTATCAATAACCGTTTGAATTGCGCTGGTTTTTCCAGCACCTTCTAATCCTTCAATTACAATAAATTTGCTGTTATTCATAATTATCTTTGTTGTAAGCGTCGGTATTGCGCGACGGCCTTATTGTGTTCATTGAGTGTGGTTGAAAATTTATGACCACCCGTCCCATCCGCAACAAAATAGAGATAACGCGTATCCGCTGGATGTGCAGCGGCTCTAATTGAAGCAACACCGGGCATTGCGATTGGTGTTGGTGGTAATCCATCAATTTGATACGTGTTATAAGGGGTGTAACCATTTAAATCACTGCGATAAATTGTACCTCGGTATTTATCACCTAAACCATAAATCACGGTAGGATCGGTCTGTAATCGCATATTTGTTTTTAATCGATTGACAAAAACAGACGCAACCTTTGTTCTTTCAGCATCAATACCTGTCTCTTTTTCAATAATTGATGCCATGATAAGCATTTCATAAGCCGACTTATACGGTAAATCACTATCGCGTTTAATCCACTCTTCTTCTAATGTTTTTTCCATTTGTTGGTAGGCACGCTTTAAAATTGCGACATCTGTCGTACCCGCAGTGTAATGGTATGTATCTGGCGCAAACCAACCTTCTAGATCAGTAATTTCCGGTTTTATTCCTATTTCTTGGCGTAATTTATCGCTATCCATCGTATGTGCGACAGCAGCAAGTTGAGGCGCTTGCTCAAAAATAGATTGCCAATCCTTTAAACGGCTTCCTTCAATAAAACGGATTGTAAACTGCGCCTCTTTGCCACTTTTGATCAGCAGTAAAACATCACGTAACGTCATATCCTTCGTTAAACGATAAGTTCCCGCTTTAAATTGGCTTAGCTCTGGTTTGGCTTTTAATAAGATCTGAAAATAATCTCCTTCATTAAGCAGATTATTTTTTATTAATAGTTGCTCCATGGCAACACGCCCTGTTCCTGCCGGCACAGTCAGTAACATTTCATCTTGTTTTACAACAATCTTTTCTTCTAAACCTCGAATATGTTGCATCATATACAATGCAACTGCGCCAAGGCTAATCAATAAGGCAAAAAAAACTATCCATACTATTTTTTTTATCTTCATTTATAACTCATTAAATTCTATTTAAGTGACAAACTGTGTTGTAAAACAACATGATAATAATCCCTATTAGG
>JAEYFY010000153.1 GCA_023454395.1 Pseudomonadota bacterium | reverse complement strand
TATTTAGATGTTTTATATTCTTCACCTGATAGCTCAGGTATTTTATGCAGGTCTTGTCGTGTTTTTTTACTAAAGTCATTTAATTGAAAGAGTTTTTCACTGACATTATAAATATTATTCATTAGATAACTCCCTGGATACTAAATCCAATTTGCGCGACGATTGATGCGCCAAAGAAACAACAAGTGGAAACAATCATGAAAATAAGAATAACTTTCCATGACATTTTCTTAAGTTCTTCTAATTGACCACCAACAGATAAACCAGCAAATGCTAATAAAGGAACACAACAAGATAAGAAAGAAATTTTACCAATAGAACTAATAAAGAAATCTCTTACCGGAGTTTCGGGTAAACAAATAATGATCCCGATAATTGTTGCATAAGCAAATGTTGGTAAAGATGAAGGTAAATAATGTTTTGCAACGAGTGAAATAAATACCACTAATGACATAGCAATAAAGCTATCCCACATTGCATAAAGAGCGATCCCTGATGTTAACGTCTGAGTAAACATTGCCAGTAAAATAGCAACGAATACAAACTTCATATCAATAATTATATTTTTCATGCAGTTTTGCCTCTGGTGAAAATTTTATAAATTTTTTCTGAAAGAGGTAAACCTAAATAGGTTAATGACAGTGCGCCTAATGCTGAAGATAATAAATTAGATGCAGCGGCAACACTTAATACTTGCTGTGCTAATGCTTCATCAAGACCATTAATTAATGCACCTGATGCAGCACTTAACATTGAACCTGAACCCACGCCAGAGCCTGCTGCAAGAGCCAGTGGATGTAATCCAGTTAATGGAGCAATACTCCCTAATACGCTAAACCATAAAGTACCGATAACAGAACCACATAAATAAATGGCTAATACACCAATATATTCTTGAGAGCCTGTACCAAATTTACCTTGAATAACAGCGATAGACGGTTCACGACTAATAGATGAACAAGCACCAATTGCACGACGACCAAATCCAAATTTAATGGCTAATGGAACTGCAATTAATACAGGTAATAAGTTGCCGAGTTCCTGAACAAATAAAGGAACGCCAACACTTAAAATCATTTTAATATTAGGAACAATCATTCCTGCATATTGCGTACCTAAAATAAGTAGGCTGAAACCTACCATTTTACCGCAGAAGCCTTCTTCTTTTTCTGTGAATAATTTACCCCATGCTTTAATTTTTTTACGGGTAAATCCAGCAGACATACACATACCAATAATTACAGCAAATAGCATTGGTAAAATAGGTATTACCGCAATGCCAATCTTAATTTCTTTTTTACCAATAACATATTGTGAAATAAAAATTAAGAAAAGGACTGCCAGAATACTAATAAAGAAAACCTTTATTGGACTTCTACTTTTGTCCATCCGTTAATCTCCGTTGAAAAATAATCAGGCTTTATTCTAGAGGACAAAAAGCAAAAGGTAGCGTGACCAATGTCATGTTTATTTCATACCTCTTTTTCATGGTGCATGAAATAATGCAATGGTGATAAATTTATTAACAAATAGGGAAAAGTTAAATTTTTTAATAAAGACAGTGAGTAAGGCTGAAATGAGTCAGCTTAATTGTTAATAAAGATGTGAGGAGAAAAATCTTTATTAAAAATTATTTTAATTATTAAAATAATCCTATAAGCAGACATTGTCTATAATTTAATAAAGAATAATACATTATTAATGAGATATATTCTTATTTGGTGCGGTTATTATAAATTTAATGAATGTATTTGGAAGTGATATTTTATTTTTTGTATTTTTGAGGGCTGACTTTATCCTCACAGTGACATTATAGTGATTGGTGTTATTCTTTATATTTAAGTTAGTGAGATAATTTTCTCTGCAAGCTGATGAGGAAGAGAAACAGAATATGGGAAGGAAATCAGTGTAGCTCGCAGAGGCGTAATTTACCCAAAACTGAGGAAAAACATCACCATGAGTAAGCAAACAGTTGCAACCTACATTGCTAAAGTACTCCAGAATGCAGGTGTAAAACGTATTTGGGGCGTGACAGGCGATTCTCTTAATGGATTAAGTGATAGCTTGCGAAAGATGGGAACGATTGAGTGGATGGGAACCCGTCATGAAGAAGTCGCGGCTTTTGCCGCAGGAGCAGAAGCGGCAGTTAATGGTGAATTAGCGGTTTGCGCGGGTTCTTGTGGACCGGGAAATTTACATCTTATCAATGGGCTTTTTGATTGCCATCGTAATCATGTTCCTGTGTTAGCCATTGCTGCGCATATTCCTTCTGCGGAAATTGGTAGTAATTATTTTCAAGAAACACATCCTCAAGAACTTTTTCGCGAATGCAGCCATTACTGTGAATTAATTTCAAACCCAGAGCAGATCCCTCAAGTGCTGGCCATTGCAATGCGCACCGCTGTTTTGAAAAAAGGGGTCGCAGTTGTTGTTTTACCAGGAGATGTTGCACTAAAACCAGCCCCAGAAGATGCACATGAAAACTGGTATCCGTTGCAATTTCCACTCATCATGCCAAATCGTTTCGAAATCGAAAAATTATCCGATGCACTCAATAATGCAAAAAATATCACCTTAATGTGCGGTGCTGGATGTGCTCAAGCTCGCGACGAAGTGATTAAGCTGGCTCAAACCTTAAAAGCTCCTGTTGTACACGCATTGCGAGGGAAAGAGTACATTGAGTGGAAAAATCCCTACAGTGTAGGAATGACGGGATTAATTGGTTTTTCATCGGGTTATCATGCGATGGAAAATGCCGATACGTTAGTATTATTAGGTACGCAATTTCCTTATCGTGCATTTTATCCATCAAAAGCCAATATTATTCAAATTGATATTAATCCAAGCAGCCTTGGTTCGCATTGCCATGTCGATATGGCGATGATTGGCGATATTAAAGCCACGCTAAATGCAATACAGCCTCGTTTAAAAGAGAAAACAGATACGGCGCATCTTGATGCATCGCTGAAACATTATGCTAAAGCACGAGAAGATCTGGATGCATTAGCACAACCCAGTGAACGTGAGCTTATTCACCCACAATATCTGGCACGTCGATTGAGTGAACTGGCAAATGATGATGCTATTTTTACTTGTGACGTAGGTACACCAACAGTATGGGCAGCCCGTTATGTAAGCATGAATGGCAAACGTCGGTTGCTGGGATCGTTTAATCACGGCTCTATGGCAAATGCAATGGCTCAAGCTATTGGCGCACAAGCATTAGATAGAAAACGCCAAGTGGTAGCAATGTGTGGTGATGGTGGATTTACCATGTTAATGGGTGATTTTATCTCATTGGCGCAAATGAATTTGCCTGTAAAAGTGATTATTTTTAATAACAGTGTATTAGGTTTTGTGGCGATGGAGATGAAAGCCGGTGGCTATTTAACCGATGGTACTGATTTACATAATCCTGATTTTGCTGCTATTGCCAATGCGTCTGGTATCAAAGGTATTCGAGTAGAAAAGGGTGAAGATCTGGATAATGCTCTTAAAGAAGCCTTTGAGCATGATGGCCCTGTGATTGTTGATGTGGTAACTGCAAAACAAGAGCTTTCAATGCCTCCTGAAGTGAAGTTTGAACAAGCCAAAGGCTTTAGTCTGTATATGATGAAAGCGATTATTAATGGCCGAGGAGATGAGATTGTGCAACTCGCGAAAACGAATTGGCTACGTTAATGATTAAGTTAGATTGAAGATAAATAACCCTATCAAAATAAATCGATAGGGTTATATTTTTATTATTGGGCTTTCTCTGTTAAACAGAAGTTTTCAATTAATTGCCCCATTAATTCTCGAGTCGGCTCAATAAATGCCATATCAATAAATTCATCAGGCTGATGTGCTTGTTCAATAGAACCAGGCCCTAAAACTAAGGTAGGGCAGAGATCTTGAATAAACGGTGCTTCAGTACAGTAATTCACCGTTTGCGCTTTTTCACCTAATAGTTTTTCGATCACGGCAACCATTTTATGATCGGTTGGGCACTCATAACCGGGAATAGGATCGTGTAACGCTTCAACACTTAAACGCCCCGGCCAACGTGCTTTGACTGGCGCTAATGTTTCATGAAGTAAATCATCCAAGTCTTGCAGTGTTAATCCCGGTAATGGGCGAATATCCATATGTAATTCACAGCAAGCACAAATTCTATTTGCTGCATCACCGCCATTAATATAACCAAAGTTCATTGTTGGATAAGGAATAACAAACGCAGGGTTGTTATAACGAGTTTTTAGCGTATCGCGCAATGTACTAAGGTGAGTAATAGACTCATGCATCAGTTCTATCGCATTTACCCCTTTTTCTGGATCACTCGAGTGCCCTGATTGCCCCGTAATACGTATTGCATTTGATAAATGCCCTTTATGAGCGCGAATAGGTTTTAGCGATGTAGGTTCGCCAATAATGGCAAAATCAGGGCGGATTGTTGTATTAGCAGCAAAATAACGCGCCCCTGCCATGGAGGTTTCTTCATCAGCGGTAGCAAGTATATAAAGTGGATGCGTTAGTGTTTTAGTATCCACGTCACGTAATGCATCAAGAATAAAGGCAAAAAAGCCTTTCATATCGGCAGTGCCTAAGCCGTATAACTTATTTTCTTTTTCTGTCAGCGTAAAAGGATCTTGCGTCCAACGGCCTTCATCAAAGGGTACTGTGTCAGTGTGACCACAGAGTAATAATCCCCCTTTTCCCGAACCTAATGTTGCCAAAAGGTTAAATTTACCTCGCGTTTCGGGTACAGGTTGAATTTCAATTGAAAAACCTAATGTTTCCAACCAATTAGCAAGCAAATTAATTAGTGCTTCATTACTTTGATCGTTTTTAGCGTCTGTTGCACTGATCGAGGGTGTTGCAATTAATTGACGATAAATCTCAATAAATGTAGGTAATTTAATATTCACTGTTGACAGCCTTTCTTCATAATAGTATCAATATTCATGCACTTTTTTTGAATAAAAATACATTAATC
>JAEYFY010000120.1 GCA_023454395.1 Pseudomonadota bacterium | reverse complement strand
GTTGTTTTAAAAAGCATTTTTCTGGGCAAGAGGTCGATATGGCAGATAATGAAAAGAAAGTGAATATTTCAAGTAATAACAATCACCTTGATTTATCAACACTCAACGAAATGCAACGTTATGTGACGCAACAACAAGGTACAGAACCTCCGTTTAGTGGTAAATTATTACACAATCGTCAAACAGGGATTTATCACTGTTTATGTTGTTCTGCTCCTCTGTTTTATTCAGATACAAAATTTGATGCAGGATGTGGTTGGCCAAGCTTTTATCAACCTGTTAGTGATAATGCGATTCGCTATATTGATGATTTTTCTCATAATATGAAAAGAACTGAAATCCGTTGTCAGCAATGTGATGCACATTTAGGGCATGTTTTTAATGATGGCCCAGCTCCAACAGGGGAGCGTTATTGTGTTAATTCAGCCTCTCTTTCATTTACGAATAGTGAAACAGGCGAAAAACAAGCCGGTTAGTATTGTTAAATTAACAAAATAATAACAACTGAAAAAACGATTCAGCCATTTCAAATGATTATTTAGCTTATGGAGCAATCAATGGAAGTTAATGAACTTATTTCGATGGTGACCCCTGAAATTTACCAGCGTATATCAACGGCAGTTGAACTAGGCAAATGGCCTGATGGCGTTGCATTGACTGATGAGCAAAAAGAACATTGCATGCAGATTGTTTTATTATGGCAGGCGAAAAATAACCACACACCTGAGCACATGACAGTAGGCACTAATGGACAAATTACCATGAAGAGCAAACAAGAATTAAAAGCTCAGTTTCAATCTGAACGTTTAGCGACATTAACGCCAATCGATGATGAATAAAACCTGTGTTGAATGGATAGAATAAATATAAAAAGGGGCTGTTTATTAACCGAGCAGGTTAAAATAGCCTCTTTTTCATCTTATGAATATAAGGAAAATAACGAACCTATTGATTGTTACGATTAAGCCAATGTGCTGAATCAATTAACGCTGCGCCTTTTGCTCTCATTTCTTCTAATGCTTTTTCGCTATCGTCATCTTGAATATTGACACCGCGACAACCGTCTGTAACAACTGAAACCTGATATCCTAATAACAACGCATCTAGCACTGTAAATTTGACACAGTAATCTGTAGCAATTCCTAAAATATAAAGATGTTTTATATTTAATGTTTGTAAAAGTGTATGCAAGCCTGTTTGGTATTCGTGGTCGTTATCAAAAAAAGCACTATAACTATCAATAAGGTGGTTTTGCCCTTTGTAAATAATATGATTAATGAGTGCTTGATTTAATTCTGGATGAAATGCAGCGCCATGAGAATTTTGTACGCAGTGTACTGGCCACCAAACTTGTGGTAAGCCATTTAGTGTGCCGATCTCTCCCACAACAGTGCCTGAATTTTCAGCAAAGCTAAGATGATCGGCTGGATGCCAGTCTAAGCTGGCAATAATCGGATTTTTAGATTGCTTGAAACTATGAATAAGTTGGTTGGCTGTTTGTATAACTATGTCACTTTCATTAACAGCTAATGCACCACCTGTACAAAAATCGTTTTGTATATCAACCAATAACAGTGCAGAATTTTTCACCACTTTTACCTTTAGATTAAACTTAGTCGTTATCGTCTAATGTCATTTCACCACGTAGGTTTTGTTGCATTAGTCGGCAAATTTCAGTGTAATTATATTGTTGGCTAAGGAGATAATGCAGTTTAGTTAATGTTGCTTCAAATGTCATATCAAAGCCACTGATCACACCCACTTCCGCTAATGCTTGACCTGTTGCATAACCTTCCATATTGACTCGGCCAGAAATACATTGTGTCAGGTTGATAACAACAATACCACGCTCTGTTGCTTCACGTAGGGTCGAAAGTAGTGCAGGGTGTGAGGGTGCATTACCGACACCATAAGAGCGCAATATTAAGGCTTTCACAGGTTGCATCAGGATATTTTTAACGATTTCATCGGAAAGACCCGGATAAATTGTAACAACACCGATAGGCTGAGGCGTAATATTATGTGCAGTAAATTCACCATTTCTTTTTGGAAAGGAATTAATTTTAAATTGTTTAATATTAATTCCCGCTTCTAACAGTGGTGCGCTATTCGGTGATGCAAAGGCATTAAAGCCATCAGCATGTGCTTTTACGGTGCGGTTTCCGCGATACAGCGTGTTATTGAAAAATAGCGCTACTTCATTAATTGGATGATGTGCAGCGAGATAAAGCGCATTTAATAGGTTTGTTTGCCCATCAGACCGTAAGGCTTCTAAGGGAATTTGAGAGCCAGTAACGATAATCGGCTTGCTAAGATTCTCAAACATAAAAGAGAGTGCAGAAGCGGTAAATGCCATGGTATCAGTACCATGAAGAATAACGAATCCATCATAGTTGTGATAATTTTCACTAATATCATCAGCGATGGATTGCCAATCTTCAGGGGTAATATTTGAAGAGTCGATCAGTGGAAGGTGCTCTTTGATTGTGAAATCAGGCATTTCTTCGCGATGGAACTCTGGCATTTTGGCTAATTGACGTTGCAAATGTCCTGATACAGGAATATAGCCGTGTTCAGAATGTTGCATACCAATAGTACCACCCGTGTATACAACGTAGATTGATTTCTTTTGCATCAGACAAAACACTCTTATTAGGCTGTGAGAAATACCTGATTATAGGGAGTTTGCAGAATAAAAAAAGGAAAGGATGCTAAAAAAAGAAAATAGAGATGAATGAATATCTGCTTTAAATCATTGTGTTAAAAATAGGATTGATAAGAATGAGTAAAAAATAATCGTTAGTATATTATGCCAAATAAAGTCAGTAAAAAAAGAGAAAAACACCTGCCCTGAAAGAGCAGGTGTTGAGACAGAAACGGTTATTGAATATCACCACAAGATAAGCAATACGTATAACGGTTTAGCGGATCATTCATATTGCGGTAAAACTCTGTTTGTGATTTTACTTCTCTTAAAATAGGGGCTGGTAAATAAGCTTGTAATGGATCAGGGATAATGGCTTTTGCATTATTTGATAAGCTCATTATTATCTGTTCAGAGAGACTTAATTCTGGCTTCATCCAATCAATAACTGGCTCTTTAATTTTTGCCATTTTAGCAACAGCATCAATAGCGTCATCAAAATCACCAAACTCATCGACTAAGCCTACATTTTTTGCATCTATTCCTACCCATACACGACCTTGTGCAATACGATCGACTTGTGCAGGTGTTTTCTTCCGAGATTCCGCAACTAAATTAATAAATGTTTTATAGCCACTCTCAATATTTAATTGTAAAAGCTCGGCAAATTCTTCAGGTAACTTATTGGTGACAGATAATCCTGCTAAAGGTGAAGTTGTGACACCATCGGTATAAACACCAATAGACTCTAGGCTATTTTCAAAAGTATTAATAACACCGAAAATACCAATAGAACCCGTTAATGTTGAAGGACTAGCAATAATCTTATTTGCAGGTGTGGATATCCAATATCCCCCCGATGCAGCTAATCCTCCCATTGAAACAACCACATGTTTTTTCTGTTGTTTAAAGGCTTCAACTTCACTGCGAATTTGTTCTGATGCTGAAACACTTCCACCAGGGCTATTGACACGTAATACAAGCGCTCGGATATTAGGATCTAAACGTGCTTGGCGAATTTGATTTGCAATAGTGGCACCGCCCGCAGAGCCTGGAATGCTTTCACCGTCAATAATGGCACCTTGAACAACGACTACGGCAATATTACCTTCATCGTTTGCAGGTAATGATGAAGTTAACGTATCGGCATAATCATAAATACTGATATTGTTAAATTGGTTGCTCTCATTATCCCACTGAAAGGCTTCTGTCATATCAGCTTCAAATTGAGCGTATGAGCTTACAGAATCCACTAATTTACGATTTAGCGCATAAGTTGCGTTATCCCCATCTGCATTGCGTAGCTGTGCAATCATCTCTTTCGCACCTGGGAAAACATCCTCTGTGGTAATGCTACGATTTTCTGCTACTTGGGTTAAATAAGTAGACCATAGTGCATTAACTAAACGTAATGAAGCTTCTCGAGATTCCGCAGACATGTCATTACGCATTAACGGCTCTACCGCAGATTTATACGTTCCTACGCGGAAAATATGAGTACTTACTTTTAAATTTTCTAACAGTGTTTTGTAATAGAGATTTTGAAAGCCAAAACCATAAATACCCACTGCACCTTGAGGTGTGAGATAAATTTTATCTGCATAAGAAGCGAGGTAATATTGTGGCTGACTGTAATAGCCACTCACTGCAAAAATGGGTTTACCTGTCTTTTTAAATTCACTCAGTGCTTTACCAATATAATTTAGCGAAGGCTGATCTGCACCTGCAAATTCATCAAGTTTAAGCACCATGCCTTTAATTTTCGGATCTTGAGCGGCGAGACGTAGTGTATCAACGACTTCAAATAATGAATTTTCTTGAAGCTGGCTACTCGAAACGCCTAAAAGCTCCCGTCCAACTTCTCCTAAAGGATTTTGGGTTGCAGTTTGGTCAACAATCACACCTTTAAGATCAACAAGAAGTGCGCCTTCATAATCCATCGGTTTTTGTGCTTCTTTGCTAATTAAGAAAATACCAATGACCAGAAAGAGAAGGAAAAAGAAAATAACGTTTAAGATTAATTTCCTGATAAAGTTAACGGCTTGCCAACTGAATTTTAATATTGCGCCGATTAACTCCATAATTTTATTCATATTATCTCCACATCATGTAAAGCTAAAATTTAATCCTAAACAGTCATGCTAGAATTACTGGTAAGCAGGCTACATTCACATAATCTCATACTATTAAAACAAAAAATGTTGTTAGCAATAGAGAGAATAACAATAACAATGAAGGAATATTCTAATATAGCTCTTATTGAATGTCTGTCATTGATTTTTAGGAAACCACGAATGATAACTTTTTACTTAAGGTGTTATTAAGCCAATATTTATCTTTTGTAAAAATAGCTCAATAAATTCACACAAACAGGCATTAAAGTAATATAGAAAATTGTCGAGTTAAAAAGAAAAATAGGATCAAAATCAGCGTAAATTAACTGAGTAAGCTAAGATTAATCATTTTATGAACAATAAATTACGATTAAATAACCACACAGCTGATTTTTAGAAAAATTCCCGCCTAAATTTGCGGATGGTGATAATATAACGGTTTGTTATACTGCGAATTGATAAGAACTGTCCATCCCCATAAGAATGGGATCTTGCTAAAATAAAATGCTGACAGGAGAATAAAAATGGATGCATTAACACTGCTTTTGAACCGCCGTTCAGCTTCTAGACTGACTACTCCAGCCCCCGATAATGAAGCCCTCAATGCTATTTTACAAGCCGGTATGCGTGCGCCTGATCATGGTGCGCTTAAGCCGTGGCATTTCGTTGTGATGCAAAATGAAGGTATTGAACGTTTTAGCCAATTACTTCATAAAGCAGCAGTTGTGGGTAATTTAGGGCCAGAAGTTGAAGAAAAAGCAAAAAATGCACCTTTTCGCGCCCCATTGATCATCACTGTTATTGCGCAAGTGAAAGATCATCCTAAAGTTCCTGAATGGGAACAAGTTGTTGCAGCCGGTTGTTGCGTACAAGCAATGCAAATGGCCGCTGTTGCTCAAGGATTTGGGGGAATTTGGCGTTCAGGTTCTTGGACTCATGATGCGGTTGTAAGAGAAGGGCTTGGCTGTGGTGAACACGACCAGATTATTGGTTTCCTTTATTTAGGCACGCCAGCTCTGAAAGCGCCAATGACGGTTTCTCCTGCTGACTTAACTGATTTTGTGACTTATTTTTAAAAAGGATGGCATGTTA
>JAEYFY010000023.1 GCA_023454395.1 Pseudomonadota bacterium | reverse complement strand
GACCGCCCCCTTACCTCTTTTCACATCACCGCAGGTTAGAAAACTTTTTTTGGGGAACCCCAAGCGATTATTGATAGGAGATTTCTATTATGGCTGGACCGCCTAAAACCCCGTCACATCTGCAATTAGTGAGGGGGAACCCATCAAAACGACCGATTAATAAAAAAGAGCCAAAACCGCCAAAAGGGGTACCCCCAACTCCGAAGCATTTCACTAAGCAAGGTAAGTATTGGTTTAAGCGGATTGCTGAAGAACTTGATGCAATGGGTGTCATGAGTCAGATGGATGCTAAGGCATTGGAGTTACTCGTCGAAGCTTACACTGAATATCGACATCATTGTGATGTTCTCGATAAAGAAGGCTATACCTACAAAAACAATACAGAAAGTGGATTGATGATAAAGGCGCATCCATCTGCTGCAATGAAGGCAGATGCATGGAAACGTATTCGCGCCATGTTAAGTGAATTTGGTATGACTCCCGCTTCTCGAACAAAAGTCACCATGAAGACTCCAGCAGAAGAGGATCCATTTACAGCATTTTTAAAAGCGAGAGATTAAAGATGGCAAAGGTTATTGATGGCATTCGTTATGCTGAGAAAGTAGTGACAGGGAAAATTGTTGCAGGTGAATTGGTTAGGCTTGCTTGTCAGCGGTTTCTCGATGATTTAAAGGAAGGTGAGAAACGAGGAATAACGTTTAGTGAACCTCGTGCTCAGCATATTTTGAATTTCTATAAGTTTGTTCCTCACGTCAAAGGTGCATTGGCGGGCAAACCCATAGACCTGATGGATTGGCATATTTTTATTCTCATCAATATCTTTGGGTTTGTTCGTCCATTAATTGATGAAAGTACGGGTGAAGTAGTCCTTCGTAACGATGGTAGCGGACGTCCTGTTATGGTTCGTCGATATCGAACAGCTTATAACGAGGTGGCGCGAAAAAATGCAAAATCCACATTGTCATCGGGTATTGGGCTGTATATGACCGGTGCTGATGGTGAAGGTGGTGCAGAAGTTTACTCAGCAGCTACAACGCGTGATCAGGCCCGTATTGTGTTTGAAGATGCGAAGAACATGTTGAAAAAGTCCAAAGCGACATTAGGTCGTTTATTTGAATTTAATAAACTCGCTATCTATCAAGAAGAAACTGCCTCTAAGTTTGAACCGCTTTCTAGTGATGCCAACAACCTCGATGGTTTAAACATTCACTGCGGTATTGTTGATGAATTGCATGCACACAAAACTCGTGATGTGTGGGACGTATTAGAAACCGCTACCGGTGCGCGTCTGCAGTCTCTTCTTTTTGGGATCACTACGGCGGGTTTTAATAAAGAGGGGATTTGTTACGAGTTACGGGATTACGCGATTAAGGTTCTCCGTGGTCAAGTGGATGATGATTCTTTCTTTGGCATTATCTATACGCTAGATAAAGACGATGATCCCTTTGATGAAACGGTGTGGCAAAAGGCAAATCCGGGACTCGGTATTTGTAAACGTTGGGATGATTTACGTCGTTTAGCCAAGAAAGCCAAAGAACAGGTTTCTGCACGGATTAACTTCTTCACTAAACACATGAATATTTGGGTCACAGCTGAATCTTCATGGATGGACATGATGAAGTGGGATGATGCACCTGAACTCGCGCCTCAACATGAATTAAAAACCTACCCATTATGGGTAGGCGTTGACCTTGCCAACAAAATTGATATTTGTGCGGCGGTAAAAGTGTGGCAACAGCCTACCAATGGGCATGTTCATGCTGATTTTAAATTCTGGTTACCTGAGGAGAGATTAGAACGCTGTTCTCGCCAAATGGCTGAACTTTACCGAAAATGGGCAGATATGGGGTGTCTCGAATTAACTGATGGCGAAGTCGTCGATCATGCTCAAATTAAAGAAGAAATCATCGCGTGGGTGGATGGTGAAAACTTAAAAGAGCTGGGCTTTGATCCGTGGAGTGCCACTCAGTTTAGTTTATCACTGGCTGAAGAAGGATTACCCCTTGTTGAGGTTGCTCAAACGGTGCGTAACTTTTCTGAATCCATGAAAGAGATTGAAGCACTGGTTTATGCGGGTAAGTTTCATCATGGCCAACACCCTGTTATGAACTGGATGATGTCGAACGTCACGGTTAAACCGGATAAAAACGACAATATTTTCCCTAATAAATCAACCCCTGAAGCCAAAATAGACGGCCCTGTTGCACTGTTTACGGGTATGAGTCGATTATTAGTGAATGGGGGTAGTGATAAACCCGATATCTCAGGATTTATAAATAACCCAATCATAGTAGGTATCTAATGCAACACAATAAAAAACCAGGGCGCATTAAAAGTGCGCTTCTTAATTGGTTGGGCGTACCTATTTCGCTGACCAGTGGAGAGTTTTGGCAAGAATGGAGTGGTACAAGCAGTAGTGGAAAAGTCGTAACAGCAGATAAAGCAATGCAACTTTCTGCAGTTTGGGCATGTGTAAGATTGCTGAGTGAATCAATATCGACATTACCGATCAAGATTTATAAAAGTGAAAGTGATGGCTCAAGAAGCTTAGCGAAAGAGCACCCTATTTATAGATTGCTCTGCAAGCAACCTAATTTTGAAATGACACCTTCCCGCTTTATGTTAATGGTTGTTGCTAGCCTTTGTTTGCGTGGCAATAGTTTTATTGAGAAAAAGTATATTGGCTCAAAATTGGTTGCTTTAGAGCCTTTATTGCCACAAAACATGATGGTTAAACGCAGTGAGCAAACGGGGATGCTCGAATATAAATACACCGATCCGTTAGGGCAAAAAATACGAACTATCCCTATTAATAACATTATGCACATTCGTGGGTTCGGCATGGATGGCATTTGCGGAATGATCCCCGTAAAAATAGGGCGAGATGTTATTGGCGCTGCATTATCTGTTGAAGAGTCAGCCGCTAAGATATTTGAAAATGGATTGCAAAGTTCGGGTTTTTTATCTTCTGAACAATCGCTTAATGATGAACAAAGAGAGCGCATTAGAAGTTATTTATTAAGCTTTGTAGGTTCAAAAAATGCGGGAAAAATGATGGTGCTTGAAGGGGGGATGAAATACAACAATGTCACCATGAATCCTGAAGCGGCTCAAATGCTAGAAAGTAGAACATTCAGTATTGAAGAGATTTGTCGATGGTTTCGTGTTCCACCCTTTATGGTGGGGCATATGGATAAACAAAGTAGTTGGGCATCGAGCGTCGAAGGTATGAATATGCAGTTTCTTACTAATACACTAAGACCTCTTTTAGTCAATATAGAGCAAGAAATTAGCCGATGCTTATTGAATGGCGACGATGATTATTATGCTGAATTCTCTGTTGAAGGTTTATTACGGGCTGACAGTGCAGGACGTTCTGCTTACTACACAACGGCATTACAAAATGGCTGGATGAGTCGAAATGATGTGAGACGATTAGAGAATTTACCGCCGATTGAGGGTGGTGATATTTACACTGTTCAGCTTAATTTAACGCCACTTGATCAGCTTGGACAAGAAGCTTCTAGCAATGAAGCTGAAAAACTTAAAGCGCAGATCACCAACTGGTTATTTCCTGACGGCAATCCCGTAGCCCCACATTCTCAAACCAACCAACCTCACTCTGAGGAGTAAGTTTATGAAAAAAAGTCATTTGCCAGTTGCGCTGGAGGATCGCCCCTGCGCATCGATTAGCTATGAGCTGAAATCTAAAGCACTGGATAAATGGAATAGCAGTATTCGTGCATCAAGTACAGATAACACCATCTCAATATTAGATGTGATTGGTGAAGATTATTGGGGAGAGGGGGTTACTGCAAAACGTATTTCTGCTGCACTTCGCACCATTGGAAATAATGATGTGGTGGTCAATATCAATAGCCCAGGTGGCGATATGTTTGAAGGGTTAGCCATTTATAACCTACTTCGCTCTCACAATGGAAAAGTGACCGTCAATATTTTAGGTATTGCTGCTTCAGCCGCGTCCATTATTGCAATGGCTGGCGATGAAGTTCAAATGGGCCGAGGTGCCTTTTTGATGATCCATAACTGTTGGGCTGTCGGTGTGGGTAATAGGCATGATTTTGCAAAATTAGCTAATGATCTCGCCCCTTTTGATATGTCGATGGCAGATATCTATGTGGCACGTAGTGGGCAATCTAATGAAGTCGTGAGTCAGATGATGGACGACGAAACTTATATTGGTGCGAGTGAAGCGATCGAGAAAGGCTTTGCTGATAATTTGCTTACTGCAGATATTGTTGATGATGGTGATGAAAGCCCACAAGCCGCCATTCGTAAATTAGATGCGTTACTTGCTAAGGCGAACACTTCTCGCTCTGAGCGTAGAAAACTTATTAGTGCTTTAACACGAAGTATGCCGAGCGCTACTTCCAATCCTCATGGTACGCCAAGCGCTACCTCTGAAATTAATCCAGAAACTCTTTCTGAATTGGAAAAGGCGGTAAATGCCTTCGCCACAGCTAACTAATTGGAGACATTATGTCTGATACAAATGAATTATTAAAAAATCTATCGGCAAAAATTGAAGAAGCCAATGGCAAATTTAATGCTAAAGCCGAAGAAGCCTTAAAAGAAGTGCAAAAAGTTGGTAGTTTAAGCACTGAAACTAAAGCCGCAGTAGATAAGATGGCAACCGAACTGAATGCATTGCGTGAATCTGAAAAAACACTCAAAGCTTCATTAGGTGAATTAGAGCAACATGTCGCACAAATGCCGTTGAATAATGCGGTTCAGGCAGCCAAAACAATTGGCCAGCAAGTCATTTCTGCAGATGTACTGAAAGAAATTAACTCTAGTATTCAATCAAGTAAGCGCATTTCTATTCCAGTGCAAGCCGCATTAACTTCAACCGGTGTGGCTGAAGGTGTTGTTGAGCCTCAACGTTTACCCGGTATTGATGTTGCGCCAAAACAGCGTTTATTTATCCGTGATCTGATTGCGCCAGGCAAAACCACTTCACCGGCTATTTTTTGGGTTCAGCAAACGGGCTTTACGAATAAAGCTTCTGTGGTACCAGAAAATACCACTAAGCCTTACAGTGACATTGAATTCGCAACCAAAATCACACCAGTAACCACCATTGCTCATATGTTCAAGGCCTCTAAACAAATCCTAGATGACTTTGCACAACTGCAGTCTTTAGTCGATGCTGAAATGCGTTATGGTTTGAAGTTTGTTGAAGAGCAAGAAATCTTGTTTGGTGACGGATCCGGTGCTCATTTACATGGCATTATTCCTCAAGCTTCTAAATACAAACCTGAATTTAGTGTAGAAAAGCAAAGTGGCATTGATGATTTACGCCTTGCGATGCTGCAAGCGCAATTAGCTCGACTGCCTGCCACGGGGCATGTTTTGCATTTTATCGATTGGGCAAAAATTGAATTAACCAAAGACTCATTAGGGCGTTACATTCTTGCCAACCCATCTGCATTAATTGGCCCAACATTATGGGGACTACCTGTTGTTGCTACTGAATCAACGGCCTTTAAAGGTAAATTCTTAACAGGAGCATTTAACGCGGGTGCGCAGTTATTCGATCGTGAAGAAACCAATGTGGTGATTTCTACTGAAAATACCGACGATTTTGAGAAAAATATGATCTCAATTCGTTGCGAAGAGCGTTTAGCGTTAGCAGTAAAACGCCCAGAAGCCTTTGTTTACGGTGACTTCACCGTACCAGCTTCAGGGGAATAACCAATAGGGCGAATGAGGCGGTCTTTATGACCGCCTTTTCTTTGGGGGCAATATGAAATTAATCGTATTACGAGCCATTTATTTTGGCGGTGTCGTTGTTACTGAGGGAGAAGAGATTGAAACCTTAGATCAACATGGGCGTGAGTTAATTCAGAAAGGCTATGCAAAAGAAAAGGAAATTGTACATCCTGCTATTGAGCCTGAGCCTCAAAAAAACGCCAAGGCTAAAAAGGAGAAATAATGCTTTCTCTGGAATTAGTAAAACAACATTGCAATATTGATCCTGATTTTACGGATGATGATAAATTGCTCGCTCTTTATACCAACTCTGCAGTGAAATTTGTCGAGAACTACACTCGCAGGACGCTTTATGAAAAGGAAGTATCGGAGGGATACCAAGAAGATGCCGATCATCTATTACTGACAGATGATGTTTCAGCAGCCATGTTACTACTGATTGGGCAATGGTATGACAATCGAGAAGGTGTGATTACGGGAAGCTCGTTTTCAACTCAACCATTTGCAGTGGAAGCGTTATTGCAGCCTTATCGAATTTACGGTGTGTAGGAGGTTGTATGCAAGCTGGTCGCCTAAGGCACAAGGTTAAATTTCAGCGTAACGTACCCATTAAATTACCTTCAGGGCAACTTAAAAAAGAGTGGGTTGATATCGCTTCAGTGCGATGCGAAGTAAAACATCTTTCTGGTCGTGAGCTGATATCCGCTAATGCTGAAATGTCAGAGGTTACTGTTAGAGTGTGGATGCGTTATCGACCGGATATTAACAGTACCTGCAGAATGGTTTGGCGTGAGCAAATTTATGATATTCAGTCAGTCATCCCTGATGAGAAATTGACTCGATTAGAATTGCTATGCAAACAAGGAGTTAAACAATCATGAACTTGGATTTCTCCGATCTACTCGACTTATCAAGAGAGTTAGATGTTTTAAGTCGAGCTGAAAGTCATCAAGCGATGCGAAAAGCAACCAATGCGGCCGCAATGTTATTACGTGATGAAATCAGAACGTCCGCGCCACGAAAGACGGGAAAATTAGCACGAAATATAGTGACCCGTAATCACAGAATGCGCAATAAAGGTGAGGTTTCTTCGGGCGTTTATGTTCGAGGGAGTAACGCATCAGGCACAAACAGTGATAACTCTATGAAAAGTGATCATCCTAATAATGCCTTTTATTGGCGCTTTCTTGAAGAGGGCACTTCTAAAATGGCGCCAAGACCTTTTATACGTCCCACTTTTGATCGTGAATCGGATAAGGCAGCCAATTTAGCCATTAGCGAATTAAATAGAGCGATTGATGAGGCGCTAGGAAAATGACAGAGGCGGATATCTACGCAATTTTATCTCCTGTATTACCTGATAAAGTTTTTCCGTATGTCGCTCCACAATCAAGCCCTGCAATAACAGCGCCTTGGTGTGCCTTCTCTTTGTACGATGTCAAAGGCGATGTACTGAAGGGGCAAGCCGAAACGATGACAAATATTCAGGTTGATGTTTATGCCGATACGATTGATGAGGCGAGAACGCTTCGCTTGTTATTTGCTAATGCATTAACAAAATTAAGCCCTGTTGAAATTTCAGAGAAACAAGACTACGAGCCAGATACAGGATTGTTTAGAGCAACATTTGAGTGCCAAGTTTGGCAATAGCATCGCCTTATTATTCACACTAAAGCCACCTTCGGGTGGTTTTTTTATGCCAATAGGAAATGATCATGTCTAGTAAATATGAAAAAACACAAGGCACTAAAATCAGTGTCTCGAAATTACCCGCAACGGAAGTTAACCCAGCTGATGCGGTATTTTTAGGGATTTCTTGTTCAACAAAAGAAATCAGTTATACCGGTGGGCAGAAATCAGATATTGATGTCACCACGCTCTGCTCTGAGGAGCAAGAAGTTACCAATGGATTATCCGCACCTGCAGAACTCACCATTAATGGTAATTTCACCGATGATGAAGGCCAAGAAACATTACGTACCGCGTATGAAAATGATGAAGTTCATGCCTTTAAAGTGGAGTTCCCTTCGGGGATTGGCTATGCCTTTTTAGCCGAAGTGCGTCAAAACAGTTGGAGTGTTTCCACTTCGGGTGTGGTTTCTGCTTCATTTACCCTACGTTTAAAAGGTAAATCTAAGCCGATTAAAAACGGGACTGTTAATTTAAATAAAGGTAGCGAATAACCATGAAAAAACCGTCATTAAAATCACTGGCTTTAAGTGAAAAGAATGCCTTTCGCACAAAGAAAGTGAATGTTGCTGAATGGGAAAACGCGGTTGTTATGCTTCGTGAACCGTCATCACCTGCATGGATGAAATGGCGTGAAATTATTCATCATGATAATGCTGAAGATGAACATTCGTTATCTGACATTGAAATTGCACAACGTAATTTACGTGCCGATGTTGTGATGTTTATTGATGTGTTGCGTGATGAAAACGGGGATGTCGTTTTTGATGAATCAGACATCAACGATGTGATGGCTATTTATGGTCCAGTACATTCTCGTTTATTAAAACAAGCGCTCGATTTAACTATTTCGGTTGATGATGCAGAAAAAAAGTAGCCCAGCCTGATACTTTCTTTTTAATGACATTGGCGCTCCGTATGGGGCGCACTCTTGATGAACTCACTCGCCAAATGAGCTTGAGTGAGCTTCGGATGTGGATGGCTTTTGATCGCATTAATCCCATCGGTGATATTCGTAGTGATATTCAAACCGCACATCTCGTTTCTTCTATTTATCACGCTCAAGGCGGTAAATGCACGCTTTCTGATGTGCTTTTACGGTGGGATCCCAAAGCAACCCAAGAAAGTGATGATAGTTCTAATGGGTTAGAGAATTTCTTTCAGTCTATTTCAGAAAATTAATTATTTTTGCGAGGATAAAATGGCAAAACTGCGTGAACTGATTATTAAAATTTCTGCTAATTCTTCCTCGTTTCAATCTGAAATAGCGCGGGCTTCGCGTATGGGGGAAAACTATTATCGGATCATTGAGCAAGGCGGGCGACGCGCCAGTGGTGCATCTCGTGAAATGCAACGCGCTATCCATGATCTAAATGGTGAACTATCGTCCATTAAAAATACTGTATCAGGCGTTGCGGGTGCATTTGCAGGGGCTTTTGCAACACAGCAACTTATCAATTATGCAGACACATGGAGTCAACTTAGCGGTCGATTAAAATTAGCGTCTACCTCGATGGAAGATTTTAAGCAAGCACAGCAAGAGTTAATGACGCTGAGCCAAAGAACGGGCACATCGATTGCAGCGAATATGAATCTATACAGCCGTGTTGCACAATCCATGCGTGATGCGGGTTATGCCTCAAGTGATGTTGCGAAAGTCACCGAAACCATTGCAACTTCATTAAAGCTCTCTGGTGCCAGTGCTGAAGAAACCAGCTCTGTTATTACACAGCTAAGTCAAGCATTAGGTTCGGGTGTTCTTCGCGGTGAAGAATTTAATGCCGTCATGGAAAATGGTGGGCGATTAGCAAAAATGCTGGCTGATGGTATGGGAACGACGATTGGTGGTCTGCGTGAAATGTCGCAAAATGGACTGCTCACGATGGATAAAATTGTTCCCATCCTGACGAATACGCAACAGTTACGTGCTGAATTTGAGCAGTTGCCTACAACGGTTAGTGGTTCGGCTCAGAAGATTGAAAATGCGTTCATGGCATGGATTGGCAATGTTAATGAAACATCAGGTGCTACTCGCACACTATCAACCGCAATGGAAGGGATCGCGAACAATATTGATGGTATAGCCTCTGTTTCTGGTGTTTTAATTGGTCTAGGTTTGGCTCGTTACTTTGGTGGACTGACAACAAGTGTGGCAAATGCAACCATTGGGGTTGCGCGTGCAACAAAAAGTGAAATAGCCCATGCTCAAGCTCAATTGCAAGGTATCAAAATATCAACGGCTAGAGCAAGAGCAGCAGTCTATCGGGCTCAACAAGCAAGGTTGGCATCACAAAGTGTTGAGCAACAAGCATTAGCTGAGCGTCGATTAGCGTCCGCGCAGGCAACGTTAAATAGAAATATTTCAGCTAGACGAACGGCACAATCAAATTTAAATAGAGTAGCTTCTGTTGGAAGTCGCCTTCTTGGTGGAACTGTGCGTTTGTTAGGAGGGATCCCTGGACTCCTTCTTGCAGGGGCTTCTACATGGTACATCATGCATCAAAATCAAGAGGAAGCAAGACGTTCTGCTATGGAGTATGCGGAAACAATAAATCAAGTTCAGGCAAGCTTGAAAAAAATGTCTCTTCCTGATGTTTTAGATAATCAAGGGAAAACGAATAGCTCTCTAATAGAACAAAATAGACTGATTGAAGAACAGAAGCAAAAAGTAAGTGACTTAGAAAAGAACATTAGAGGATATAAACAAAT
Source organism: Pseudomonadota bacterium (assembly GCA_023454395.1). GTDB lineage: Bacteria > Pseudomonadota > Gammaproteobacteria > Enterobacterales > Enterobacteriaceae > Proteus > Proteus appendicitidis. The sequence goes on along the minus strand of JAEYFY010000023.1, from coordinate 8,107 downwards.
TTTAGCCTCTCCTGGTCCGAAAATGGGTGATTTCATGATAAATCATCTGTCCAGTGAGTCAGAAGTCGTTAAGCAATTAGAGGATGCCGAAGCTAGCTTGCTCGTGGAGCAAGAAAAACTCCTGCAAATGCAGGAGAAATCGACAGGAATTCAGTCAGCATTAAAAAACATTGAAGAACAACGAGTATTTTTAATTCGACAACAGGCTTCAGAGCAAAATAAAGCCCATCAAGCCTTGTTGTTTATGAATGCTGAGCAAACGAAGTTCAATCAGATCATGAATATTGGTAACAATATGCTCGCTACTCGGCAGGCATTAGTCAATATTCCTATGCGTATTCCTAATGCACCATTAGATGATAAACAGCAAACGCTAATAAATAACTCTGAACGAGAGAAAATCCTCTCTTCATTAACGGGTGAAGCAAAAGTTATTAAACAAGCCGAATTTTCTGCCGATGATGTGGGGTTAACCAACACGCCAGAGCATGCCGAAAATCGCCAGAAATATATTAATAACCTAGTGACTGCTTTTCAAAATCGAGAAAAGCTAAATGAATCTCTTAAAACAGGAAAAGCAACACAAAGCGCCTATGAAAAGGCGCAAAAAGAAGCTGAAAGAACCGCAGAACAATATGAGCGGAAAATAGCAGATTTAAGTGTGGCAACAGAGGTTCAGAAGGTTAGGGCTTCACAAGGTGAAAAAGCCGCCTCTCTTTATGCAGCATCACATGAAAATGGGGCTAAATGGACTGATAAGCAAAGAGAAGCAATTGAACGTTCGTCTGTTGCGCTCGCAGAATGGACGCAAAAAGCAGATGATGCCGTCAAAAAGCATCGTGATATGGAAGAAGCTCGCAAAAAACTGCAAGAAGCCACAGTTAAATTTAACGATGAAGCCTCGTTAGCGACTCAAACCAATAGCATGAGTTCAAGAGAAAAAAGCTACTTTGAAGAAAGTCAGCAAATAGACCGTATCTACAATGAATCTGCAAAGAAAACAGAAGATATTGAAGCCAGATCTAAAGCATTAGATGCATTGGAAAATAAATATCGAAATATAGCGCTCGCTGAATCTGACTGGACCGCAGGTATAACGCGTGGAATGAAAGATTGGGTTCAAGAAAGCGGTAACTACGCTACTCAAACAGCCTCTGTTGTTCAAAATGCAATGGGAGGAATGGTTGACACGATCAGCGATAAATTAAATGGCAATAAAGCCAGCTGGAAAGATTGGTCTGTTAGCGTGTTGAAATCTATTCAGAATGTACTTATTAATGCGGCAATCGTGAATAGCCTTAATACAATGGCCGGTGCTGGTGGTTGGATGGGCTCTGTTGGTGGATTTTTAGGTGGTGTTGCTCATGCTAAAGGTGGGGTACATAGTTCAGAAAGTCTAGGTTCTTATAGTAATCAGATCGTTAGCTCACCCACTTATTTTGCCTTTGCTAAGGGGGGCGCGCCTAATCTCGGACTCATGGGCGAGGCAGGGAGTGAGGCTATAATGCCATTAACTCGAACTGCAGATGGCAACTTAGGGGTTAGAGTTGTTGGTGGTAATAATCAGGGCGCTACTTCAGCACCACAGGTTTACATTACCATTGACGGTAATGGTAATTCAGAAACTCAATCAACGAATGGATTCGAGCAGTTTGGTGCGGAGATTGGCCGATTTGTTGATAGCCGTTACCGAGAGTTAATGTCTAAAGATATTAGGCCGGGTGGTTTAATTTGGAATGCAACTCGAGGAGGCCGTTAAAAATGGAAACATTCACTTGGTGTCCGCGTGTAAACCCGACTGAAGATGTCTCTTACAACACAAGGAAAGTCAAATTTGGGGATGGTTATGAACAAGTTTCTGGCAATGGTTTAAATTCACGTAGTCAGAAATGGTCAATGGAGTTTGTGGGTGATGAAAATTACATTTCAGCTATTCGTCACTTTATTGATAAACACGCAGGAATAAAGTCATTTTTCTGGAAACCGCCTCTTGAGCCACTTGGATTGTATCGTTGTGATGAACACAAACTCATTCCGAACGGTGCAGGAAATTACACCCTTTCTTTGGTTTTTATTCAGGCATTTAAATCATGATTACAGCTGATTATCAAAAATTAGAGCCGGGCAATACTGTCCGGCTTTTTGAAGTTGATGGTACAGAATTTGGAGTTCCTAATATTCTGAGATTCCATGCATACAATATTCCCATCACGGAAGAGGAAATGCAAAAGGCTAAAGGAGAAATAGAGGCTAAGTCCATTTGGTGGCAAGGGAATGAATATGGGGCATGGCCAGTTCAAATAGAAGGGTTAGAGTCCTCTACAACGGGATCTAGTGCTAATCCTAAATTATTAGTGGCTAATTTAGATAGCTCAATAACCGCATTATGTCTGCATTATGATGATATGTTGAAAGCAAAAGTGATTATTCACGATACACTTTCTCATTATCTCGATGTGGAGAATTTTAGTGATGGGAATGCTTCTGCAGATCCCACCCAAGAGCGAGTATCTGTCTTTTATATTGATAGTAAAAGTGCAGAAACAAATGAGTTTGTTGAATTTACACTGGCGAGTCCAATGGATTTACAAGGTGTGATGATACCTACTCGGCAACTACATTCAATGTGTACGTGGTGTTTACGAGGGCAATATAAATCGGGAGATGGGTGTGATTATGCAGGGCAAAATGGTTATTTTGATAAACAAGGTAATCCTGTTGATGACCCATCACTAGATAAGTGTAGTGGTTTATTGAAAACGGGGTGTGTACCACGATTTGGTAAAAATAATCCTCTTCCTTTTGGTGGTTTTGTCGGGACCTCGTTGTTACGGAAATAATAATGATGCAAAAGAAAATACGAGAGGCGATATTTTCTCATGCAAAAAAGGAATATCCCAAAGAAGCATGTGGCGTTATCGTACAAAAATCCAGAGTAAAGACGTATTTACCTTGCGTAAATGTAGCTACAACACCTCAAGAACACTTCGTTATTTCTCCTCAAGACTATGCATTATGTGAAGACCAAGGCGTCGTTATTGGTATTGTTCATAGTCATCCAGACGCAACTACTCAACCTTCTGAGTTAGATCAGGCTCAATGTGATGCACTGGGTATCCCTTGGTATATTGTCAGTTACCCCGAGGGGGATTTTCGTGAAATTTTTCCTCGAGGAGAACTTCCTCTTATTGGCCGTCCATTTGTGCTTGGTTTTACGGATTGTTGGGGGCTAATAATGAGTTATTTTAAGCAAACACATAATATTGTATTACCTGATTATCGTGTTGATTATCCATGGTGGGAGCAAGGTGAAGATCGCTATATGGATAATTGGCAAGAAGCGGGGTTTGTGAAAATAGAAGGTGAACCACAAGCAGGCGATATGGTTGTTATGCAGGTTCAATCCAATGTTGCAAATCATGCCGGTATTATTCTGGATGATGGTATGTTGTTACATCACCTTTATGGGCGATTAAGCCAACGAGTTCCTTATGGTGGTTATTGGCGAGATAGAACAATTGTTGTTTTACGCTATAAATCACTAATTAAATAAGTAAATTATAAATACGCTTTTAATTATTCACATACATGAGTAGCATTGTTAAATGCTTATTTTTACTGAGGTGTGATGGTGAGTGTAAACAATTTATTGAATATGGCAGATAATGCATTGAAATCATTTAATTATAATGAAGCTTTGGATTATTATAATAAAGTATTGGAAATATCACCTTCCAATGAAATGGCATGGTTTGGCAAGGCAGAATCTGTTGGGTATTTATCATCAGTTGATTTAGCAAAATTTTCTGAAATGGAAAATTGTTTCAACAATGCAATTAAGTTTTCTAGAGATCCTGATTTCATAAAGAAACAAAGCGCTAACTCTATTAATCTTATTGTATCTTTATATTATAAAGAGTGTAAAAAATACGCACAAAAATATATTCATTTAGATGGGATATGGGATAATTTTATACAACAAAGCTTAGACGCTATATTAGCATTAGAAACTGCACATTCTTACTATAAGGAAAACACATCAATACTTATTGAGATTGTTTCAATATGTACTGAAAATATAGAAGGGATGCCGTATGTTGAGAATGGAAAATCGAAAGTTGCATATATAACTAGTGAGCATGAAAAAAAACTTAGGGATTTAATTGAAGTTTACGGTAATGAAATAAAAAAAACAGAACCAAACTACAAAATACCAAACCCAAAGAATATAAAAGAAAGTAATTCATGCTTTGTTGTAACAGCAACGATGGGTAATGAATATAATGTTTTTGTTAGTGAATTAAGGAAATTAAGAGATAAAATACTTCTAAAAAGTAAAGTAGGATCTAAATTTGTTAGTTGGTATTATAAAGAGAGTCCAAAATTAGCAAAATTAATACAAGAAAAAAACTCCTAAGAAGTATTAGTTTTATTTTTATAGTGCTTCCTTCTTTTTTAATATCAAAGTTTATTTTTTTAATAAAGCGAAAATAGTTTTTACATCTTAAATATAACCCGCCAAGTGCGGGTTTTTTTATGGAGTTTTTATGCAAGAAGAAAAAATGGTAACAATAGAGTTAAGCGGAATATTAGGCAAAACATTTGGTAAAACTCATCAGCGCATAATTACGACAACATCAGAAGCAATCAGAGCACTTTGTTGTACCTTAAATGGATTTGAACAGTATTTAAATACCAGTAAATCACGAGGATTAACATACGCCGTATTTAAAGGGAAAAAGAATATTGGTGTTGATGATCTTAATTTTCCAATATCAGAAGAAATTATTCGTATTGTTCCCATTGTGATGGGGAGCAAAAGAGGCGGTGTTTTTCAGACTATTTTTGGTGCCGTACTCGTTGCTGCTGCAATATTTGCTCCTTGGGGAGCTGCATTATGGGCCAGTAACCTTTTATTTGCTGTTGGCGCATCAGTAGCTATCGGCGGTGTTATTCAAATGCTTTCACCTCAACCGAAAGGTCTTGCAATGCAAGATCAGGGCGAAAACAAACCTTCGTATGCGTTTGGCTCTCCTACTAATACCGTTTCTCAAGGTTACCCAGTGCCAGTGCTTTATGGCGAAAGAACTATTGGTGGCGCCATCATTTCTGCCGGTATTTATGTAGAAGATCAGCAATAAATCTATTTGGAATAATCTAATGAGAAAAACAATTCACGGTCAAAAAGGGGGCGGTGGTAGTCCTCGTGTGCCTGTTGAGCAACCTGATGATTTGCAATCTATTGCTAAAGCAAAGTTACTCATTGCCTTGGGTGAGGGAGAATTTGCTGGAGAGTTAACGGCACAAAATATCTTTCTTGATGGCACACCGTTAGAAGACACTGAAGGAAATGCAAATTTTAGTGGTGTAACGTGGGATTTTAGATCAGGAACACAAGCACAGACTTACATTCAAGGATTGCCTAGCGCTGAAAATGAAATCAATGTTGGCTCAACGATTTCGAGTAAAACACCGTGGGTTCATACATTTACTAATTCACAATTATCGGCTATTCGAGTTCGTCTAAAGTGGCCATCATTATTCAAGCAAGAAGATAATGGGGATTTGGTGGGCAATGAAGTTAAATACGCCATTGATTTACAAACTGATGGTGGTAGCTGGAAAACCGTTATTGATAGTGCTGTGAAAGGAAAAACGACATCAGGTTATGAGAGAGCGCACAGAATTGATTTACCTGAATCGACAACATCATGGTCACTACGTGTTAGAAAAGTCTCTAATGATGCTAATAGCAGTAAAATCGGTGATACGGTTGTTTTGCAAAGCTACACTGAAGTCATTGATGCTAAGTTTACCTATCCTCATACAGCGTTACTTTATATTGAATTCGACTCTAAACAATTCAACGGCTCTATTCCGCAAATAACGTGCAAACCGAAAGGGCGCATAATTCGAATACCCTCAAATTACAATCCTATTGATCGTACCTATACGGGGGTGTGGGATGGTTCCTTTAAATGGGCATGGACCAATAATCCCGCATGGGTTTTCTACGACATTGTTATCTCTGATAGATTTGGCCTTGGACAACGAATAAATCAACAACAGATTGATAAATGGGAGTTATACCGTATAGCGCAGTATTGTGATCAATTGGTACCCGATGGAAAAGGTGGTGACGGTACAGAACCTCGTTATGTTTGTGATGTTTATGTGCAAGATAGAAATGAAGCGTATAACGTGTTACGTGACTTTGCAGCCATCTTTCGAGGAATGACCTATTGGGGTGGCGGTCAGATTGTAACATTAGCGGATATGCCTCGTGATATTGATTATAGCTATACCCGAGCCAATGTGATTGATGGAAAATTTATTTATTCAAGCAGTAGCAGTAAAGAAAAGTATTCCACGGCATTGGTTTCGTATTCAGATCCGCAAAATGGGTATGCTGATGCAATGGAGCCGGTGTTTGAACCTGATTTAGTTTCTCGGTTCGGGTTTAATCAATTAGAAGTTACCGCAATTGGCTGTACTCGACAAAGTGAAGCCAACAGAAAAGGGCGTTGGGGAATACTGACAAACAATAAAGACAGAATGGTGACATTCTCTGTCGGGTTAGATGGGAACATTCCGCAACCTGGTTACATTATCGCTGTTGCTGATGAACTGTTGTCAGGAAAAGTCACTGGTGGTCGAGTGAGTGCCATCGATGGCAGAAATATCACGTTAGATCGCGTTTCAAGTGCTGTAAGTGGTGATCGCTTAATTCTCAATCTTCCTTCAGGACAATCGCAAGCAAGAACGATACAAACAGTATCAGGGAAGGCGATCACGGTTACAACGGAATACAGTGAGACACCAGAGATAGAATGTGTGTGGGTTGTTGAATCAGAAGAACTGTATGCACAACAATATCGCGTTGTCAGTGTCACTGAAAATGAATCTAATCAATTTACTATTACCGCCATTCAGCATGATCCCAGTAAATATGAACATGTTGATTCTGGTGCGTTGATTGATGAAAGGCCCATTAGTGTTATTCCTCCTAATAATCAGCAAGCTCCGAAAAACATTATCATTGATTCTTACTCAATGGTCAGTCAAGGCGTTAGCTTTGAAACAATGCGAGCGCAGTGGCCACAAGTTGAAAACGCAATCTCTTATGAAGCGCAATGGCGTAGAAACGAAGGCAATTGGGTCAATATGCCTCGTAGCTCCATTAACTCTATTGAAGTTCCTAATGTTTATTCTGGTCGATATTTAGTCCGTGTTCGAGCTATCAATGCTTCTGAGATCTCCAGCGGGTGGGGATATTCTGAAGAAAAAACGTTAACAGGTAAAATGGGTAACCCGCCAAAACCGGTTAACTTTAGAGCGTCACCATTAGTCTTTGGCATTAAGCTAGGCTGGGGATTTGGTGAAAACACCAGTGATACATTAAAAACTGAAATTCAGTACAGTAAAACCAATGATGGTGAAGGTTTGATGCTGTTATCTGATGTTCCATATCCATCTAAAACGTATGAAATGGCGGGTTTGTCAGTAGGTGTGGCGTTTTATTTTAGAGCAAGGCTGGTGGATAAAACAGGCAATCAATCTGAGTGGACTGAGTTTATTCGCGGGGAATCGGAGTTTGATGTAGGAACGATATTGCCAGAGCTAGATGGACATTTCATGTCATCGGAAGCCGGCCAACAACTCAGTGAACGCTTGGATTGGAATGCAGAAACCGCGCTTATTCTTAGTAATGCTGACTCTCAACTATCACGCAGTTTGTTAGCGAAACACGGTCAATCGCAGGCTGGAATCAAAGAGCTATGGCAAGTTCGCGCCACGGATAACGAAGCATGGGCGCAAACTGTTACTCAGCTCCACTCATCAATTGAGAATGCAGAAAATACATTTAACTCTGAAATTAAAGAAGTTAAAACAACGATTTCTGATTTAGATAAAGCTTTCGGCCAAACAACTACCGAGATCCGCACAGAGTTAAAAACAACTAACCAAAATTTAGCCGATACCAACCAGAAGTTAGGCAATACAGATAAAGAAGTTGGTCGTATTCGTGCTGATGTTGCAACAAATAAAGAAGCGATATCTGAAACGAATAAAGCCATGGCTAAATCCGAAGAACAGGTACAAGCGC
>JAEYFY010000007.1 GCA_023454395.1 Pseudomonadota bacterium | reverse complement strand
TGCGTCTAAACTATTTTCCAGCAACTCTTTAACAACAGAGGCGGGTCTTTCAACAACTTCCCCTGCGGCAATTTGGTTTGCAAGCTGAGGAGGTAATAAATTTATCGCCATTACCTTTATTCCATTCTACTCAATCAATTAGGCGCATTTTGTAACGGGTGAGCCAGAAAATAATTTCTTAAACCAGCGTGAATAGATGCCGCAAGTTTCTCTTGATAAGCATCAGAAATCAGTAACTGCTCTTCTGACGCATGACTGATAAAGCCTGTTTCAACTAAAATTGAAGGGATATCGGGTGAACGTAAAACACCTAAGCTTGCATGCTCTGGTGTTTTCTTATGTAGTGAACCCACTTTTCTTAGTTCAGACAATACAGCAACGGCAACGTCATAACCCACTCGCTGTGAATTACCAAACTGTAAATCGAGTACTGTTTGGCTTAAATAAGGATCAGCCCCGTCTAATGCATCACCAGCACCACCGAGTAATTCAGATTGTTTCTCGCTTTGCTCAAGCCACTTACCTAATTCACTGTTTGCACGACGATTAGAAAGCACCCATACAGAAGCGCCCCTTGCACTACGATTTGGTGCTGAGTCTGCATGAATAGACACTAACATATTTGCACTTTGCTTACGGGCGACTTCAGAGCGCCCCGCAACTGAGATAAAATAATCGCCGCTGCGTGTTAGAACAGGCTTAAACATAGGATCATTACGTAAGCGAGCTTCTAACTTTCTTGCCACACTTAGCGTTACGTCTTTTTCACGATTACCTTTCTGGCCAATCGCACCGGGATCTTGCCCACCATGACCAGCATCTATCGCAATAATAATTTGGCGAGAGCCTGCTTGCGGTTTTGAAGGTGTGGTGCGTGGTTTTGCAATGGGGACAACAGGCGTAACCTCGGTTACTGGCTTAGTCATTAAAGGCGCCATTTCCCGATTTGTATTTGCACTTGAATGTGATGTCGTTGCTGTTGCAGTTGGTGATAACGCAACAACACTTACTGTCGATTGGGCATTGCTATTTTGTCGAGCATTCATAGCTTTGATAGTAAGCACTAACTTATAGCCACCACTTACATTCATCAAACTTTCAGTCACCACAACAGGCTGAGCAAGCTCCACGACCATACTTTGGTATTGGCTATCTTTTGATTGTGTTGAGCGAATTTTATGAACTAACTGCCCATTGCCTAATGTTGCCGGTAATCCCGTGATTTTTGTACCCTGTTTAAAATCCATCACTAAACGGTCAGGGCTTTTTAATGAGTAATATCGATAACTCGGCTTCCCATCACTAAAAGTAAATGTGAGAGTTGTTGCTGAAATACCGTTTTCTGCTTTTACTTCTGTCACAGTAGCGGCTTGTGCTATTTGCACAAAAAATAAAGACAAAACAACCAACAGAAAGGCAACAACATAGCGCTGACTTTGACTCACAGTAGTGATGAGACTCGACATAATCAATATTCCTTTATGCGGACTGAATACGGGATAAAACAGTGTTCCCTCTTGATGAAAGGGCAACAAAACGCGCTTTTCGACCTTCATCTTCGTAGCTTAAATGAAGTTCTAAATCTGCGTTAGGTAAAAAGCCTTCGCCTTGAGATGGCCATTCAATCAGGCATAACGCATCTTGCTCAAAATAGTCGCGTATTCCCATAAATTCCAGTTCTTCAGCGGAAGCTAAACGATAAAGATCAAAATGATAAACGGGATTTGGCGAAAGCATATAAGGTTCTACTAATGTATATGTAGGGCTTTTAACATGCCCTTGATGACCAAGAGCTTGTAAAAAGCCTCGGCTAAAGGTTGTTTTTCCAGCACCAAGATCGCCATATAAATAAATGATCAATCCGCTATGCTCCGTCGCCATTGCAACAGTACGCCCTAGTTCAACTGTTGCCGCTTCATCTTCTAATGTAACAACCCATTCTTTCATATTTATATAATCTATTGTTAAGTTATAACGGCTTAATAAAGAGAGATCGTTGGAGAATATCAAATACTAAGCTTTATATGTTTTCTTAAGGCAAATAGTTATCGAAATCACTATCAAATAACCATACCATAAATCTATTTATTGCGAGGATTTTTCCTACAGCCTCACTATGATACACTGCGCGCTCTTAGGACTCACCTCTTACCTACTGATTCGGTTTATTCATGTCATCACTCGATCTTAATCTCCTCGCTCAAAATATTAAATTATGGGGTTCTGAGCTAGGTTTTCAACAAACAGGGATATGTGATACTGACTTATCACTTGAAGAACCTCGCCTGCAAGCGTGGCTAGATAAGCAATATCATGGTGAAATGGCCTGGATGGAAAAGTATGGAATGACACGAGCCAGACCTCATGAACTGGTTCCGGGTACATTACGCGTTATCAGCGTCAGAATGAATTATCTCCCCACCGATGCGGCTTTTGCACGAACCTTAAATAATCCAGAACAAGGTTATATCAGCCGTTATGCGCTTGGTCGGGATTATCACAAAGTATTAAGGCAACGTCTTAAAAAACTTGGCGAAAAAATTTCACAATATTGTCAGCAATTTGAATATCAAGGGATAGTCAACTTTCGACCTTTCGTTGATTCAGCGCCTATCATGGAACGCCCATTGGCTGTTAAGGCAGGACTTGGCTGGGTTGGTAAACACTCACTTGTTATTAACAATCAAGCAGGCTCTTGGTTTTTTCTTGGTGAATTACTGATTGATTTGCCATTACCTACTGATAGCCCAGTTGAAGAACAGTGCGGTAAATGTGTCGCCTGTATGACAACCTGTCCGACAGGTGCCATTGTTGAACCTTATACTATTGATGCTCGTCGCTGTATTTCTTATCTCACTATCGAACTCGATGGTGCTATTCCTGAAGAATTTCGCCCTCTTATGGGCAATCGTATTTATGGTTGTGATGATTGCCAGCTTATTTGTCCTTGGAATCGTTTTTCATCACTGACTGACGAAGAAGATTTCTCACCAAGAAGAGCGCTTCATACCCCCGAATTACTCGATCTCTTTCAATGGAGTGAAGATAAATTTCTGCGTATCACTGAAGGTTCGCCGATCCGTCGTATTGGCTATTTACGTTGGCTTAGAAATATTAGCGTGGCGTTAGGAAATGCACCTTATCAAGATAAAATTATACTTGCCTTGCAAGAACGCTTTGGACTGAGTGATGTTTTAGATGAACATTTAAACTGGGCGATTACACAACAGACAGCGAAGAGAAATGAAAAAGAAGTAAAAATACAAACTTCACAACAAAAACGTTTAGTAAGGGCGATAACTAAAGGTTTACCTCGTGATGCTTAATTTTTAACAGAATAAGCGCATTACGCGTAATCATTAATTTCCTCTGTGAATAAAATAAAAATCCCTTGCCTATCAACATGAACAAAAAATTCAAGCGAACTAAGACTCAAAATTTAAAAAATTAAAATAAACTTAGTTATCAATTAGATATAAAATCCAATTAATTTATTGAAGAGAATAATATCCTTGTCACTTAATGACACGTGCTTGTGGATAACTCTGTGCAGTAAAAAAATAAATAGTGCTTAGATGCGGTGGTTATTAGCATCTCACTGTGGATAAATTGATTTGGGAAGATTTTAAGAATAGTAGAATATATATCACGTTTTTTTAAAGAAAAGCCTAAGAAACCCTTTTCTTTTTCTAAAATACTATTCAATGCATGTTTAACAGAATAAAGGTCTAAAACCTAAAAAATGATCTTGCCTTTAGTTTCCCCTCTAAATGAGGAAAGGCGCACATTCTAGTGCTGTCAAAATAGAAATGCAAGCAAAGATCAAAGATAGATCACAAAAAAATAGCTTGATCTTACATGTAGTAATAACATTTTCTTTTTTGAACAATTATCCCACATACACTCTCTTTATGAGTATTAAGTAAAAGCCCCTAACCTACACCCTAAAATAGTGTAGCCGATATTTAAAAAAGCGAGAGAAAAAATAAAGATTTTTTGGTTATATTTTAGACTATACATTATTAGGCTAGCGAACATAGTCTTTTTTTGGTCTAAATTAAGACTTAATTTATGGAGAGGTGAATATGCGTTATTCAGAACAAATTAAACCAATTAGCTATTTAAAGGCCAATATGGCTGAAGTAATGGTAAAACTTACCGAATCAGGCTCCCCTATGATTATTACTCAAAATGGCGAAGCTAAGGCAGTCATTCAATGTATTGAATCTTATGAAGAAACTCAGGAAACGTTAGCTTTACTGAAAATATTAGCATTAGGTCAACAACAAGTTGAATCAGGCGAAGTCAGTGATATAAAAAGTGTTGTTCAGCGTTTAAAAAATAAAAGGAAGTAGAAAGAAATGGCATCATACAAGGTCGTAGTTACTAAAGATGCCGAGGCAGATTTAGAAAACATTCACAACTATATTTCTGAACATGACTGCCCAGAAAATACAGATTATGTATTAGATGAGTTACTAGCAGTAGCAGACAATTTAACTAACTTTCCAATGAAGGGAACTATACCTTATGAGTTACAAACTTTAGGTATTCATAAATTTCGGCAAATTATTATTTATGTCATTACTGATGGTAGACGAGATATGAAAGCGCTACTTAGCCGTAGACTATTAGGATAACGTATTGATTTTTGATTAGAAGAATAAAACTAGAAGAGAAAAACTTGGAGCGGGAAACGAGACTCGAACTCGCGACCCCAACCTTGGCAAGGTTGTGCTCTACCAACTGAGCTATTCCCGCATTTGGTAAGTTTTGACAATGACCAGTGGAAAGATTTGGAGCGGGAAACGAGACTCGAACTCGCGACCCCAACCTTGGCAAGGTTGTGCTCTACCAACTGAGCTATTCCCGCGTCGCATAACACCACTAATAACTGTCTAAGAAAGATTGGAGCGGGAAACGAGACTCGAACTCGCGACCCCAACCTTGGCAAGGTTGTGCTCTACCAACTGAGCTATTCCCGCGTCTTTCTTACACCCGTACAAACGAAATTCTTCATCGGTACGGGAAGCGCATTATACGAGAAAAATGCTTAACCGCAAGCCCTTATCAACAAAAAAATACGTTTTTTTGATTACATGCCGATAAAATCATCACAATGATGCAATATCAATCATGAATGCACGCTTTTTACTCTTTAATAAAGGTTTTACGATAATAATCAAGCTCTGCAATGGATTCACGAATATCATCCAGTGCCTGATGAGTATTTTTTTTCTCAAAACCTTCTAAAATTTCAGGTTTCCAACGACGTGCTAATTCTTTTAATGTACTCACATCAAGATAACGGTAGTGAAAATATTGCTCTAGTTCGGGCATGTAACGGTATAGAAAACGTCTATCTTGCCCCACACTATTACCACAGATAGGTGATACGCCTTTTGGTACCCATTTTTCTAGGAATTCAATTGTCGCTTTTTGTGCTGAATTATCATCATATGAACTGGCTTTTACACGCTCAACTAAGCCACTACCTGTATGAGTACGTGTATTCCATTCATCCATTAAACTTAATTGTTCATCAGATTGATGGACTGCAATAACAGGGCCTTCTGCTAAAATATTAAGTTGAGGATCTGTCACGATAGTGGCTATTTCGATGATACGGTCACATTCAGGATCAAGACCTGTCATTTCCAGATCTATCCAGATCAGATTGTTCTCGCTTTTTGACATAATATATCCTAGCTGTTTCTAAGTGTGAGACATGATATTTTAGCGTTTATCATAGCGCGTTTACTCAATAAGCACGACAGAAGAACATCTAACCGAATAATACAAGTGAGGATCGGTGACAAAACGTAAATTATCTAAAGGCCAGCAACGCCGAGTACAAGAAAATCATAAAAAGCGTTTGCAGAGCAAAGAGAAAAAAAACCACGTTGAATTAGACGATACGCAATTAGGCGA
>JAEYFY010000424.1 GCA_023454395.1 Pseudomonadota bacterium | reverse complement strand
CATGAACGCATTTTTTCATTGAGGGGATGTTCGAAGATGATTGTTGTGATGTCATCACTCATGGCAATTGTCCTGTAACGCTTGTTGAGCTAATTCTAAGTAATGCTGATGGAGTTGCTTAACTTTTCCAATCATATTTTGGCTATTATCGTGATTTTCAATAATATCATCAGCGACGGCTAATCGTTCCTGTCTTTGAGCTTGAGCTTTTAAAATATTGAGAACTTGCTCTCGACTTACGCCATCTCGTTTCATGGTTCTTTCTATTTGTTCTTCCTGTGTAACATCAACAACAAGAACTCGAGAGGCGAGATGCGTTAATTTATTTTCAATTAATAATGGAACAACCCAAATAAAGTAGGGTGCTTTAATTTGCTGTATTTGCTTTTGAGTCTCTTGCTGTATCAATGGATGAAGAAGATTGTTAACCCAAGTTTTTTCTTCATTATTTTCAAAAATAATCTGGCGCAACTGTGCTCGGTTTAATGAACCATTGGGTAGCAAAATGCAGTCACCAAAATGCTGATGCAATGCATTTAGCCCTGAGGAGTTAGGCTCTACCACTAATCGAGCAATAATGTCAGCATCAACAAGAGGTACACCTAGTGAGGCAAAAGCATTAGCAACGGTAGTTTTACCACTGCCTATTCCACCTGTAAGAGCAACCGTATAAGCCATTTGTGTTTGTCTGTTTTTAATGAATTAAAATTTACTATTAGTCCGGGTATTCTAAAGCCTAATTTTGTTTTTATCACAAGATAATAACTGCAATATTTGGGTTTTATTCGGTTATTATGATAGATGATTTTCTGCTACCCTTACATTCTACCTTATAATATGTGATAGAATTACCATCAATCAATAAGTTAGTACAATACAGAGTAGCAGCATGTTACTCATAAAATTTGTGATTCATTGTATAGTATCACCTAACTGTAATATAGGAAGATACATAGCAATGATTAATGTGCCAATAATTAATGCAATGATCGTCATCAGCATTGGCTCTAACCAAGCACTCATTGTATTTAATTGCTCATCAAGTTGATGATAAAACCAATCACTCAATTGCTGACAAAAATAGAGCAACTGTCCTGAGTTTTCTGCACAAATAATAAACTGATAACAAATAGGTGTAAAAAGCGGCTCATTTTTCATAAATAAGCTCCACGATTTACCTTGCATAATGTGTTCACTCATTTGAGCAAGGACTCGCTTATAAATAGGGTGTGTAAGTTGTTCTGTACCTATTTTTAAGCCTTGTAATAAAGGTAATCCTGCTTGTTGTGTAATACTGATTATCTGAAAAATAAGATGTAGTTGCTGATATTTTAAAAGTTTACCTAAATAGGGAATATGCAGAAACAGGGCTTGTTCAGCAAAATAAAAGGGTGATAAAGAGTAACGAATTACACGATAACCCAATATTAATCCAATAAAGATAAACGTTATTATGCTGATATAATCAGTAAGCCATTGTGAAAAAGTAATAAGGGCTAGTGTTAAAAAAGGAAGTTCGGTATTAAATGCACTGTATAAGGATTGATATTCAGGTAAAACATAGAGCAACATTATACCGGTAATAAAAACTAATACAGTCAGTAAAAAAATAGGGTATTTAAACGCTTTTTTGATTTTTTTTACAATCTCTCGGTGTTTCTTTAACTGTATTATTTGCAGAGTAATCACTTTATCTAATTTTCCACTTTCTTCGCCAATAAAAACAAAACGACTCAGCGAGGTTGGAAAATAAAGTGGATAGCGATTTAATTGTTTAGAAAGTGAACCTCCTTGCATTAAGTTAAAAATAATATCTTCTAATACACATTGCCAGTGTGAGTAACGACATTCATTTTTTAATAGTGTTAATGCAGGAAGAAGCGCTAAACCAGAATGAAGTAATAAAGCTAGTTGTTCGAATAATTGAATTCGATATTGTTTATCAGCATCTTGAAATAAAACGATTTTATATAAACGGATTTTTATGGGATATTTTTGCTGTTGAGTTAAGTTAATAAATGCTTCGTTATTAGAGGATGCTAATATTTTCCCAGAGCACCATTCTCCTTGATAAGTTAATGCATCATAACGATAAATTAGCTGTAGTTTCATTCAATATCTCCTAGCGTTTGATAAACCTCCTCAAGCGTTGTAATACCTTGTTTAACTAATGAAATGCCAGAATAAAGTAAATGACAAAAGGATGAGTGTGTTTGTTTTGATGGCTCAAAGCAGTTATAGATAGCGGTTCTTCCGTTATAGCCTGAACAGCATTGCTGGCAACCCACTGCCCGCCAATTTGGTAACTCGACCATTTCTTTATTTATACTAATATGCTGTTTATTGGATAAGCATATTTTACAGTGTGGGCATAAACATCGAACTAATCGTTGTGAAATAATTAAACTAACACAGGAATGAATAAGATCTTTTTCAATCCCTAAGTTATGTAGACGCATTAATGTAGATGAGGCCGAATTAGTATGTAAGGTTGATAATACAAGGTGCCCTGTTTGCGCTGATTTTATTGCCATTTCAGCAGTTGCTTGGTCACGTATTTCACCCACCATAATAATATCAGGATCTTGGCGTAGTAATGCTCGTAATATTGTCGCGAATGAGATCCCAGATTTTTCAGAAATTTGAATTTGATTAATCCCCTTTAGAGGTAATTCAATCGGATCTTCAACACTATTTATATTTAGGTTCTCTTTATTTAAATAGTGCAAACAACTATATAAAGTGAGTGTTTTTCCGCTTCCCGTTGGTCCTGTGACCAAAATCATTCCTTGCGGTAAATTTAAATATTTCTTTAATAGTGTTAAATGCGAGGGTTGAAAGCCTAAGTGATTTAATTCTGGCTGTTGTAAATTATTTATAAGCCGTAAAACAACTTTTTCACCATACAGCGTGGGGAGTGTCGCTATTCGTATTGAATAGCTTTTTTCATGATAAGACCAACTAAATTGCCCATCTTGAGGTAATCGCTTTTCTGCAATATTTAAGTTAGCAAGTACCTTTAATCGAGTGACCATTTCTTCAGAAAATTCATCTGGAGGAGACGAGAATAGATATAAATGATTATCTATTCTGGCGCGAATTCTTACACTGGTTTGTTGAGGCTCTATATGTAAATCAGAGACGCGTTTTAAAATACTTTCACGTAATAAATTTTCAATAAATTCTGTTGCAGAGTGTGTGATATCCATTCTTCACCTCTTTATACTTTTTGATTTATCTGCGTTGTCTCAATGTTTCAAGTGTGTAATAGGAACACTTAATATAAGTGCTCCTTTATATCTAACGCACTAATATGATTTTAAAATCTCACTGCACTGTTTTTGCAACGTATGATTTGTTGTTAAACATTGTGTTTTCCATACTGGAATAAGATCGTTAACTCCTTTCTCTGGCGACATTGTGATCGTCAGACCATCAAGCTGTGATTTTCCAGTGGCATTAATCACGCCGTTTAACACATTAACCTCGGACAAATATCGGCTACGAAATTGTTGCGGCATAAAGGTTGAATCAGAATTACAGTGTTGAGGATCGTTTTCATAGCGACATAATTCTATCGCAGAACGATAGGGCGACAGTGTTTGCAATACATCGGTTAATGCTGCTTTTTGGATATAACCTTGATAGGCAGGAATAGCAACAGAGCTTAAAATCGAGATGATAGCAATCACAATCATAAGCTCCATAAGGGTAAAACCATTTTCATTAGAGTGATAATTAAGTACATTCATTTAGCGTCCTCCTTGAGTAATAAACACTAGTAGTATGAAAAAAAAGGACTTTATTGGCGAATAGATAAAATAAAATTTGAGTAAAATATCGAAAAGAAAAAGGAGAGATACAGAGTTAATCTTTATTATTGAGGGAAAGTTCGCATTTATTGATGAGTATGAATTAATAAAGTTATTGATAATGGCTAAAACAGAATAAAAGAGGGTTGATGTGGAAATTAAACAAGGTTGGTTAATCGATGCGAGACAGGTTCCTTCACCTAATTATGATAAGAGACCTGAAGGTGAGCTTCCTTCTTTATTAATTGTTCATAATATCAGTTTGCCGCCAGGGAAATTTGGTGGACCTTATATTGACCAGCTTTTTACCAATACATTGTCAGAGCAAGATCATCCTTTTTTTAGTGAGATTGTTAACTTAAGAGTATCGGCTCATTGTCTTATTCGTCGTGATGGAGAAATTGTGCAATATGTGCCTTTTACTGAGAGAGCGTGGCATGCTGGCGTTTCTTTATATAAAGGCAGAGAAAAATGTAATGATTTCTCTATTGGTATAGAGCTTGAAGGTACTGATGAGTGCGATTTTACCCAGCAGCAATATCAACAATTAGCGAAGATAACTCAATCGCTTATTGCTCTTTATCCTGCCATTGAAGAAAACATTACTGGGCATAGTGATGTTGCACCAAATAGAAAAACCGATCCGGGACCTCATTTTGATTGGGCTTATTATCGCAGTTTGTTAACAAAATAACCGGCTGAGTTGAATTTAAAATCATATAGTTTGAATTTAAATGCAGAATAACATTGCTGTCACGCTTCAGTTTGACTGTTTATGTGTTTAAAAAACGTTAAAAAATTTATTTTTAACGTTTCTGTATAATGCGATCTAGTTATCACTTTTGATGATTTTTTAAAATAATTTGTTAAAATTTGCAGGTTTTTATGATTTCGCTCAACAACTGTATAGACAGTTAGTGAATACTTTGTTACTTTATTATCCGTTATATTAAATTGGTATTACCAATTGACAACTCAATCACTAAGGTAATAGTTATCCAATAATGGCTTCCACCAATATGGCTTACACAAAAATCCGCCAACCTAAGCTTTCTGATGTTATTGAGCAACAACTTGAACATCTGATTTTAGAAGGTACTCTGCGTCCAGGAGAGAAACTCTTACCTGAACGTGAACTGGCGAAGCAATTTGATGTATCTCGCCCTTCATTGCGTGAAGCTATCCAAAAATTAGAAGCTAAAGGTTTTTTACTCCGTCGCCAAGGCGGTGGTACCTTTGTTCAGCATAATCTCTGGCAAAGTTTTAGTGATCCTTTAGCTCAACTGCTTAGCGGGCATCCCGAATCTCAATTTGACCTTTTAGAAACTCGTCATGCACTTGAAGGTATTGCCGCATATTACGCTGCATTACGTGGCACTGATGAAGATCTTGACCGCATTAAAGCTAGCCATGATTGCATTTTGAAAGCCCATGAAGAGGGTGATTTAGCCGCTGAGTCTGAGGCTGTATTGCAATATCAATTAATTGTCACGGAAGCTGCTCATAATGTCGTTTTATTGCATCTATTACGATGCATGGTGCCAATGCTTGAGCAAAATATCCGTCAGAATTTTGAGTTTCTTTACACTCGTAAAGAGATGTTAACTGCAGTAAGTGAGCATCGTAGTCAGATTTATCAGGCCATTATTCATAGAGAGCCAGAAGCTGCTCGTGAAGCATCACATCGCCATTTGGCCTTTATTGAAGACGTTTTGTTGGATATGAGTCGTGAACATACTCGCCGTGAGCGCTCTTTGCGCCGGCTACAACAACACCCTGATTTATTTTAGTAGCACAGATCCTGACCGCTGAGTCTGTACTACCTATCGCCCTGTGATTTTCAGGGGAAGCGGTAATAACAGCAGGGCCTATCTTCCCGTCATATCAGATAGGTAAAACGGGAAGATAGGCTCCCATAACCATTAAAAACAGATAACAGATAAGGAATACACCATGTCAGATATGCTGAAAAATGACGTGGATCCGATCGAAACTCGCGACTGGTTACAAGCGATCGACTCGG
>JAEYFY010000383.1 GCA_023454395.1 Pseudomonadota bacterium | reverse complement strand
CCACATCATTCATCCAAGTACCAATATTAGAAAATAGCGTTGCCATCCATAATACGAAAAAAATACGATTACGTAAGGGCGACCATGCAGAGGCGCGTTGCGTTGCCATCGTCTTATCTCTCTTTGTTTGAGATGGTCGATAAATAATTACCGACCATCATTATCATAAAAATTAGAATGCAAAGCAAGAACAGCCTAAAGCGCCCCAAAATGCATTATCATCTGAAATAGGAATGGATGATTGGCGAGCGATATCATGTTGATGCCCATGAACATGGCAGGCACCACAGCATTGATGTAGCTGATTTAACACCGCGGCTTTTGTCTCTTGTTGCAAGTAAGAATAATGACCTGGTACTTTTATCACTGGCGACCAATCAGGTAATACTGGAATAGACGGTGGTGTTAATGATGAAAAGTCACCATTTGCATACACAATCTTGCCATCCACTACCGTTAAAAGTGATTCAATGGCTTTGATCTCATTTTCAGGCACGCGAAAATAATCGGCAGAAAGGGCGATAAAATCAGCAAGTTGTCCTGCTTTAATTTGACCTTTTTTACCTTGCTCATTGGAGAACCATGAGCTACCCATCGTCCACAACATAAGCGCGGTATCTCTGTCTAAACGATTATCGCCATCATACATTTGCATTCCCCCCACAGTACGCCCCGAAACTAACCAATAAAGCGCTGTCCACGGATTGTAACTAGCAACACGAGTTGCATCTGTCCCTAATCCAACAGGAACTTGTGCATTTAGCATTTTGGCAACAGGGGGAGTTTGTTTCAGGGCTTTTGTGCCATAACGTTGTGCAAAATATTCACCTTGGAATGCCATACGATGTTGAATTGCTAATCCACCGCCAAGTGCTTTAACACGTTCAATATTTTTCTCACTGATAGTTTCAGCATGATCGAAAAACCAGTGTAATCCATCGAAAGGAATGTCTTTATTGACTTTTTCAAAGACATCTAACATACGGCTAATAGATTCGTTATAAGTGGCATGTAAACGAAATGGCCAGCGATGCTCGACTAAATGACGGATCACTTTTTCTAATTCAGCTTCCATATTTTCAGGAAGATCAGGTCTTGGTTGTAAGAAGTCTTCAAAATCAGCCGCAGAAAAAACCAACATTTCACCCGCGCCGTTATGACGGTAAAAATCACTGCCATCACCGGGGGATACCATTGATGTCCATTGTTGGAAATCTTCAAACTCTTGTTTTGGTCTTTGAGTAAATAAGTTATAAGCAATACGAATAGTTAATTGGTTATTCTTGGCAAGTTCATCAACGACTTGATAATCTTCAGGATAATTTTGAAAACCACCACCTGCATCAATAGCACTAGTTACACCAAGGCGGTTGAGTTCTCTCATAAATTGACGGGTTGAATTAACTTGATATTCAAGGGGTAATTTAGGACCTTTTGCTAATGCCGAATAGAGCAACATGGCATTCGGTTTAGCGATTAATAATCCAGTTGGATTACCGTGTTCATCACGTTGAATTTCGCCCCCCGGTGGATTTGGTGTCTCTTTGGTATAACCAATCGCACGTAAAGCGGCTTTGTTTAGCAATGCACTGTCATAGAGGTGCAACACAAAAACAGGCGTATCAGGCGAAACCGCATTAATTTCATCTAGCGTTGGCATACGGCGCTCTGCAAATTGAAATTCGCTCCAACCACCAACAACACGTACCCATTGCGGTGACGGTGTCACTTGTGCTTGTGCCTTTAACATCTCAAGGGCAATAGAAAGAGAAGGCACGCCTTCCCACCGTAATTCAAGGTTGTAGTTTAATCCACCACGGATCAGGTGAAGATGTGAGTCATTAAGCCCAGGAATAATAACGTGGTTTTTTAGATCAATGATTTTTGTTTCTGCATTTTGAAACTGCATCGCTTCATCATTTGAGCCAATAAAAAGAAATTTACCTTGATAAATGGCTATGGCTTGAGCGATAGGATTTTCTCTATCAAGAGTATGGATCTCACCATTGATAAATATTTCAGTCGCGAAAGTTTTATTCATGATTTTTGATTTCCTATTTAAAAGGAATTAACCCTTTGTTGAATAAAAGGCGTGAGCGTACCGCGCTTTATTAGCAATACAGATAACTATTTCTTTTTTAAATAAATTAAAGATAAGAAAGTACGTTTTTTATATTTATTCCAGCAGGTTTATTAAATTGTAGCTTAAGTTTATTTCATTACCATTTAAAACATTTGCTTTAAGGGAACAAAAAAAATGAACAAGATAGAGGTGAGGTAATCTATTGATATTTAATTAAATATCTATTATTTACAATTTATTCATTTGAATTATCAATGTGAGATAAGCATTCAAAATCTAATACCGTTATTGATTTGTTCTTTAATGTAATCGCGTTAATACTCACTAAATATGCTAAAGCACGGTTTAATTGTCTGGTTGAGATCCCAAGCATTGCTGCTAATGAGTCTCTTTTTTCTAATTGAAAAGAAGATCCTTCTTGCTGAGTTTTAAAAAATAAATATCGGCGCAATTTAAATTCTGAAGAATAGGGAGATTGAGAGTGTTTTAACGACGATTGATAAAGTTTTTTGCTTAATTGTTGGCAAATAAAGGTTAAAAAATTAGCGTCTTGTAACGCTTTTTGCCTGACAATCGAAAGCGGTAGCGCTAATAAATAAGAAGGTACTAAGGCTTGTACCGTACTAAACACCATTTCATCTTTGGCTGAGAAAAGTTCTAAATCACCAATAACACAGAAAGCTTGTTCAAAAGAAAAAACCACATGCTCACCGTTTATTTCATAACGTTCAATCTGTAGTTTTCCTTCCACTAAGCAGTATAAATGTGTTGCTTGGCTATTTTGCGTTATTAAATATTCTCCCGTTTTCACTTTCATTAAGCGCATAGAAGACAACAACGTATCAGATAAATAAGTATCAAGTTGATGCATTAAAATAAAAGCGTTACGTTTTTTTTCATCGTTAACTATTCTCACTTTTATTTTCCTTTCACGTTGAAGATCTCATTTATTATCGAAAATAGCATACTTTTCAAAAAAGGACATATGTCCTTTTTTAGGCTGGTGGAGATTATTACTATCATGATATTCCTAATATTTAGAGCCTATATTGATGACATTTAATCCTAGTTTATTACCTAAAGTGGAGCTTCATGTGCATTTAGATACCTGTTTAAGCTATTTTTATCTTAAACAGCTAGATCCAACAATAAGCTTTGACGAGTTTAATCAGCAATTTGTTGCTCATAAACCCTGTTTTGATTTGGGTGATTTTTTAAGTAAAGTCACACCACAAATCAATATTTTGCAAACAAAATCAGCAATTACACTGGCTGTTGACGATCTATTTTATCAGTTGAAAGCAGACAATGTTATTTACGCTGAGATACGTTTTGCCCCGTTATTACACACCAAACAAGGCTTAACAGATAAAGACGTTGTTGAGATTGTTATTTCAGCAATGAATGAAGCCGCTGAAAAATATGCTATTAAAGCAGGATTGATTTTATGCACATTACGTCATTTTAGTGCATTAGAGAGTCAGCAAACTGCCAAGTTGGTTGTGGAATACCTTAATAAAGGCGTAGTTGCGCTTGATCTCGCGGCTGATGAAGCGCGCTTCCCTTTAGATAATCATATTGCTGCTTTTGATTATGTTAAAAAAGCAGGAGGTCATTTAATTGCTCATGCCGGAGAAGCAAAAGGCGCTGAAAGCGTTACTGAAACATTGGATAAACTGCAAGTTACTCGAATTGGTCATGGTGTGAGAAGTATTGAAGATAGTGAAGTAATTAACAGACTTAAATCTCAAAATATATTATTAGAGGTTTGTCCAAGCTGTAATATTATCTGCAATATATATGAGCAAATAGACCAACACCCAGTTAATCAACTAAAAAAGCAGGGCGTTAAATTAAATATAAATACCGATGCGCGAACAGTTGCTAATACTTCATTAAATAAAGAGTATCAGTTATTACATGATATTTTTGATTGGTGCGAAAAAGACTTTCAGCAATGTAATATCGATGCTCTTAATGCCAGTTTTATTTCCCATGACATTCGTAAAAAGCTAATGGATGAACTTAGCTACTTTTACGAAAAGTAGCGATCTACTCATCATAATCATGAGAAATAACACCTTTATTTTTAAGGTGTTTTTCTCTTTTTAAGTTAAAATACCTATTATTGAACATCTTTCCAGCCCTTCATTTATTTATGTTGCTAAAGACCAACCTATCTCAGTATCTATCGGTGTCGCTGACTTTATTAAAATAATGTGCGGTGAGAAACTTTATAATTAAAATAAAATATAATTATATTAATAACAATAAAATAAGCTGGATATGAATTACTTCAACTTGTTTTTCGCTTTTAAAAGACAAACTTAGTTATTTAGAAAGCTTTCAACGCTATCAACACGCGGCGGAGCTAGCACGTTTGTGGGGAATGCAACCTGATCGCATTATTCGTTTATATTGCTTGGCGGGTGATATTGATTCTGCTGTTATTTATGCTCGCCTACATAATGCTTTTTCATACATCGTATTACAGTTACAAGAAAAACATCCTACGATTGCAGATAAAATGCGTGAAGAGTGGGCTGAATATCTGGTTGACTGCGAAGATTATTTACAGGCTATCGATATTATCTGGCCATTAAATAATGAATTAAGTCGTAATAAAGCCAAACACTGGTTAGAAATTGCCTATCAAGCTGGTGGAGAATTAAGCCTACGTAGCCTTGTAAAATCAGTATTTCTATTACCTGACACTTTTTATTTATATCAAGATGATATTAAAAAGGTATGTAACGATCCACTGGCAACTATTCAACGCGCTATTTTAGCCAGAGAAGTATTAGCATTACCTAAGCAGACTAAATTAACAGAACAACTCATTAATCAACTTATTCGACCTATTATTGTTGATCAATATGGCGCAAATTCTGTGTTAGAAAGAAAAGAAATTAGCCAACTTATTCATAAAAGCACCAATAAGCTATTAAAAACAGATATACCCCATAATGATATTCCTGAAGCTAAACGTTATTCCTTAGATGCACAAAATCACTTTATTTCAGCGACTATTCCCAAACAAGGGCTTTACGCTATTTATGATATGGTTGCCTTAAATGATCACCAATATCTTATTGCTTTGGGTGAATCTGGGGTGTTATTAACCGATAAAGCAGGGAAAAAACTTTGGCATAATTTAACACCAACATACCATATTGTTATCGCAGAAAATCACCAAAGCGCTTTATTATTAGCACCAAGAGGCGGTTATTTCCAGATCCATTCATTAGCGATCACAACACAGTCTATTCAAGAGATTGGCATACTAAAATGTACTGTTTTTGCTCGTCTTTTTGATGGTGTTTTTTGGACAATTGCAGTTAATAATACAGTGCAAGTTGTTGATATTAAAAATGACTTTAAAATAGTATGGAATGTAGATGCATTGAATGGCGATGTTATCGAGATCCTTCGCCACAATAACACTGAATATTGGCTAATTAATAGTGAACCTAAAGAGCGCTGGCTGTATATTTTACCTGAACGTCGGTTAACTCAACGAGAAAGCCTGCTTCATCATTTAAATGAGGGATTAAAATATGATTTTATTTCTAATTCATATTATGACGTAAAGTATGATAAATGCGTACTAGCCTCAGCAAGCTCACACTATACACAACGATTACAACTACCTAATACTCAATCTATTGAAGAGCAACGTACATTTTATTTAATAAAAAAAACAGCCATGTTAATTTATTGGCAAAAAGATGAGTTCACGATATTTCGTTTATATAACAATAAAAATCACTGTACCTTTGAGCTAAAATGGCCCACAGATTTAGCACCGCAATATCGCAATGAATTTAACCAATGGTGTTTTTTCGATAAAATAGGGCGTTTAGTGTATCTTAATTGGGATAATGGGCGAGTAAATACATTGAGTTTACTTTTAAAATAAAGATCAGCTTAAAAGAAGAATATAATTTTTATTCTTCTTTTAAAAGTGTCTATGCTCTCGCTTTATTCTTACCGGAACAACACACAATACCGAAAATAATCATCACGAGTGAAATAACGTGATATAGATGAATTTTTTCATCTAGCAAGACAATACTCAGCAGACCACCCGATACAGGGATAAGGTGCGTGAATATTTCACTTCGTGTTGTCCCTATCATCGCAACGCCTTTATTCCAAAAAACATAAGATAGCCATGATGGGAAAATAACCAAATAAGCAACGCCAAGCGCAGGGTAAAAGTAGTCACTCCCCATCGTTACAGGGGTTTCCTTCGCATAAAATAGATATACCAGATACATTGGGATCAATATAGCGGTACCAATCAGCGAGCAAAAACCAACAAATGAAGTATGTGTGACTCGTTTATCTTTAAGACGTAACAACGCACAATAAAATGCCCAGCTCAGTGCTGAAATAATGGTTAACACATCACCAATACCGAATGATGAGAACGAAGCTTCGCCATCAGAACCCGCGTAAGCAAGGTAGATAACACCAATTGTACTGACTATTGCACCAATGACATTGCGTGTTGAAATATGCTCTCTAAAAAATAAGAAATTAATCATCAACACAAGACAAGGTGTGGCTGATATATAAATAGCGGCATTAAGTGAACTTGTATATTGCAAGCCGATATATAACGTAAGAGGGAAACTGACTTGTCCAAGGAAAGCAAAAAGGGTATTGATACCAAGATGTTCAGTAAGTAAATGCCACTCCTTGCGGATAACTTTCCAGTACAAGATGAACATGAGTATTGAGGTAAATCCCCAACGCAACACACTGAGAAGATAAGGGTTGATATAACCAACAAGCAAATGTCCTGCTACGTAGTTTCCACCCCAAAAAATAGCAGCGAGTGCTAGTAGTAAATATGCCATATCTTATCCTAAGTGACCTTTCGGTCACTTATTATTAGTGATTAAATGTTTTTTAGTTTCATCAACAGATTATCGTAATATCTTTCTGCTGTTTGTAACCGCAAAAGACTCCCTAAGTAAAACTCTTTTTTCGCATCAGGGTACTGATCTGTAATAACTTTGATGACCTTATACAGCCAATCTTCACCATGTTTGATATCGATGGTGATATGTTCTGAATAATAATGGAAATCACCGCTGGTCAGTCCTAGACGTGTACATCCTTTAACAAGTTTGGAGTATTGTGGCGGATCTAATAATTCCGTCATTGCCATAACCCCAAGCAATTTGTATGACTATTTAGAGAATAAGTTTTTTTCTTTTTGATCATGCTTAACCTCTAAATTCACTTGAATTTCTCATTTCAATTCTTATCGAAATGTTATTGTTTTTTATAGGTAGACTCTCAACAGCTAAACAAAAAGGAGAATGTGATGATTGCGGTTATATTTGAAGTGAAGGTAGAACAAGGGAAAATGAGTCGCTATTTGTCTTTAGCGACTGACTTAAAACCGTTATTACAAGACATTAAGGGATTTATCTCAATAGAGCGTTTTCAAAGCTTATCAACACAAGGAAAGTTATTGTCACTTTCTTGGTGGGAAAATGAAGAAGCCGTTTTACAGTGGAAGAAGAATATTTTACATAAAAATGCACAACAAGAAGGCCGTAGCTCTCTTTTTAATTTTTACAGAATTAGTATTGTTTCTCTGACTCGCGAATATTCATTTAATAAAGAAAATCCGTAGACTCTAGATATTGCTACAATAGCATTATCACAATACTCAATAGCGCATTCTATGAGAGAGAGAGACGGTAATATTTCAAATGACTAAATCAGAGATAAAGACGGAATATCAGCACAGCGTAGAATCTGCAATAGCCGCTGTTGGCGCAGCGATATCGGATATTTCCAGAGTAAAAATACTTTGTGCTTTAATGGATGGAAGGGCGTGGACAGCTACTGAGCTTAGCATTATTGCAGATATTTCAGCCTCTACGACAAGCAGTCATTTATCAAAATTACTCAATAGCAATCTTATTTCTGTGATAGCTCAAGGTAAATATCGTTACTTCAGGTTAGCTAATGATGATATTGCAAAAATCATTGAAAATTTGATGAGCTTTTCAACGGAAAATATTTCTCAAACAAAAATTACAACCCCGAAAAATCTAAGAAAAGCGCGCACTTGTTATAATCATTTAGCGGGTGAAGTTGCTGTTGATATTTATCATTCGCTTTGCCAACAAAAATGGATAACAGAAGATGGTCGCGCTATTACAACGCTAGGTCTTGAGCGATTTAAAAATATGGGTGTTGATTTCCAAGCCAAAGGTTCACGCAATATTTGTTGTCCATGTTTAGATTGGAGTGAGCGCCGATTTCATCTTGGTGGACAAATCGGCACGGTTTTTCTTAATCACGCAGAAGTGCAAGGGTGGTTAATAAGACATCAAGGATACAGGGAAGTCAGCATTAGCGAAAAAGGATATAAAATATTTGCTCAGCATTTTAATGTGAAAAGGTAAGGGAAGGTTTTATTACATACAATCAATATATGTAATATAAACATTACTATCCCTTAATCCCACTACATTAATTCCACTATTAGAAAAATAAAAATTGACCTTTACCTATCGATTTATATTCGAATTAAAAGTGCGTATGCTCTATTCTAGTTTTAAATA
Source organism: Pseudomonadota bacterium (assembly GCA_023454395.1). Classification (GTDB taxonomy): domain Bacteria; phylum Pseudomonadota; class Gammaproteobacteria; order Enterobacterales; family Enterobacteriaceae; genus Proteus; species Proteus appendicitidis. Next base: position 14,010 of record JAEYFY010000383.1, on the reverse strand, counting down.
GGTTGAGGAAAAACAAGTATCTATAATTAATTGTTTTATTTCTTCTATTACATAATCATGTTTTCCGCCAATTCGATTCCCGATAATTAATTCATAAGAAGGCATCTTGGCAGGTGGCAAAAAGACATGCATATTCGCCATTTCTGCAATTGCATAGGCAGCATGAGACGGTATTGTTGTTAACATATGCGAATCTGATAATAAAAAAGGAACTGCTGAAAAATGTGTGGTTGATACCACAACCTTGCGCTTTAATCCTAATGTTTTTAATGCTTCATCAACAACACCAACAAAACCACTTGAAGAGACGAGAAGGTGAGGGTAATCAGCATATGCCCTAACATTTTCGGGAATATCATTCTTTTTATCAGTAATACATAGATAATTACTTTTGCCTAATCGATAAGTCTTAATTAAATGCGAAGCCATACCTCCCGCTGTAATAGCCAAATCGATTTGATGCCTTAGCAGCATATCCTGAACAATACGTGAATGCGTTTGCCGATATATAACATGTATGCCTTTCAATGATTGATTAATTTTATCCAAAAGTTGCTTACCTAACGCGATTTCAAAATCATCAGATAGCCCTATTGTGACCGTTTTCCCTTCAAAATGCCCTTTAGGAACAGCATAAGAAGCTACCAATCGACATTGACCAAGAGCACTTTCTATTATTGGCGCAAGCTCATTAGAACGTGCCGTAGGCTTTAATCCTCTGCCAGTCCTCTCAAATAATGGATCATGATAAATTAATCTTAGTTTTGATAATGAAGCACTTACTGCTGATTGTGTTAATCCTAACCGTATTGCGGCTCTTGTCGCACTACCTTCTTCAAATAACGCCTCAAAAACCTTCATTAAATTTAAATCCATGGATTCGATATTAATATTATTCATATCAGATAGTCTCTATTTAGTATTGAAGGTTTTTTCCTATCACTCCATCATATTAACAGTGTTTTTACAAAGGTTCATCTAGTTATGGGATGATCATGAATATATTCACAATATAATGATAAATAATAGATTATTATAATTTTAAAACATAAAAAAATAATAGAGAAAATATATGATGATAAAAAATAAGATATTATTAAAATTAATACTATTGCTCTTTTGTGTTGATGCTAATGCCATGGCAGAAATAGAACTTGATTGCAGAGATAAAGGAATGGTTACCATTTTTCATACAAACTATAGGATAAGCACAATGAAAAATGGCGATGATTTCTATGTATCACCCGGTGTGAATAGGAAAACTATAAAAGGAGTTCAATATAATATTTACCAATTTTTAAGCGGTGATACTTATATTAACAATGGTTATTCTCACGTCATGATATTTAATGATGGTGAAAAAATAGAATGCAAAAAAACAAGAACAAAAAACGTCCACATCACAAATTTATCAATCGCAAAATAAAGAATAAATCATTTCCTTAAACCTATAAATTACCAAATAAAAAGGGCAATGAAAAAATTGAACCAGCAAGCTTAGTTAAACTAATGGCTTCATATTTTTTAGTTGCATATCTATATTTACCTCCTTATTATACAACCGACCGATCGGTCGTACGGTAAGGGAAAATAATGGGCACAGAAACAACATTTGAAAAACTCACTCAAGCATCAATGCTTGAGTTTTCACTATATGGATATAATGGGGCGTCGATATCTAAAATAGCTCATGCAGCGGGCATACAAAAATCATCGTTATATAGCCATTTTAAGAGCAAAGATGCACTATTTATGCATGCATATCGTTGTGCGCTGGATGAAGAACTTATTAATGTTCAAAATGCTTTTTCAGACACACAGATTAATCGTAATGCACCTGGTTTTAGTTACTGTGAAAATTTAGTTGAGCGGTATGATAATACATCAATATTAAAATTTTTCTTACAAACCAGCTATTTATCACCTTTACATCTTGCTGATGAGATTAATGAATTACATAGCGCCTATATCCAACGATTAACCTCCGAATTTAAAAATACAATAACGACATATACAGCATTAAAATTTGATACTGATTTCTATACCGAGGTCTATATTTCAATTATTGATAGTATTCAAATTAAATTAGTATATACAAATAAAGAACTTACCAAACTAAGGTTGGATGCTTTAATGACACTTTTAAAGCATTTAATTGGAGAGAATAATGTTAGCTTCAAATAATAATTCAAACACATTTAGCGCATTATTAGTGGTATTGCTCGCTTTAATAACTGCTTTAGATGCAATGGCCATCGATCTTTATTTACCTGCAATGCCAACTATCGCTAATGATTTAAATGTTACTTCAAGCGATATTCAGCTAACACTCTCTTTTTTCTTAATTGGATTAGCGATTGGGCAGGGTATATATGGTCCTTTATTAGATAGATATGGCAGAAGAACGCCATTACTTGTCGGGATCGGTATTTTTATTTTAGGTTCATTTATTGCCACTATTTCACAAAGCCTCGAGTGGTTATTAATCGCAAGGTTAATCCAAGCAGTAGGGGCAGCAGCGGGTTTGGTCACACCAAGAGCTATTGTTGATGATGCTTGTTCATTAAAAGAGTCATCAAAAATATTCTCATTATTAATGCAAATCATGATGATAGCTCCCATTTTAGCACCTATTATTGGCGGTTTTTTATTAGGGCATATTGGGTGGAGAAGCATATTTGGGTTTATGACGCTATTAGGGAGTATTCTTTTTATATGGAGTTATCGCTCAATCCCCGATACATTGCCCATAGACAAACGTTCACCTTTAAGCATTAAAAATAGTGTTAAGGCTTATATCAATCAAATTCGCAATATTACCTATATGGGATATATGCTCTCAGGTGGTGTTATTTTAGCCTCACTATTTGTATATATCAGTGGCTCTTCCTTTATTTTTACGACATATTATGGATTAACACCGACAGAATTTAGTTATATTTTTGCAGCTAATGCTGTTGCTTTAATTATCGGTGGGCAGGTTGATTTTTTATTACAAAAGAAATATCTATCATCTAAGGTTGTCATTATTTTAGGGATACTTATTCATACTGCTATCGGTGCAACACTATTAATTATGATGAGTTTTGGACCAGTTTCTCTATTCACATTTGGTACATTATTAGCTATTGGTGTAGGGTCGTTAGGTTTAATTTTTGGTAATTTAACGGCATTAACAATGGCAAGTGTTAAATCACAATCCGGTGTTGCTTCATCATTAATGGGAATGATCCAATATTTTATTTCAGCCATTGTCGGTTATTTAATTAGCTTAATTTCATCCATTACATATCAATTACCTTTTGCATTCTTGTTATGTGGTATATTCGCCATGATATTTTTAGGTGTTTCTTTATTTAAAATGAGAAAGACCCAAATATCGATTAATAGTAATACATAACAAAGCATAAATTAAAAACTAAAAACTCGTTATTTTTTATAAAAATAACGAGTTTTACTCTCTATTTTATCGCATCATACGATGAACAATATCAATAACCTTAATCAGCGTATTTTGAACGCAGATTTACCTGCAAATACAGCAGCATCACCTAATTCATCTTCAATACGCATCAATTGATTGTATTTCTCAACACGTTCTCCACGGCTAGGAGCGCCAGTTTTCAGATGACCAGCACGTAGCCCCACAGTCATATCGGCAATAAAACTATCGACAGTTTCCCCACTACGGTGGGAAATAAAGGTTCCCCAATTGTTATCTTTACATAACTGAACGGCTTCAATAGTCTCACTAAGGGTACCAATTTGATTCAGTTTGATCAGTGCAGCATTGGCAAGGTTTTCATCGATGCCTCGCTGGATATACTTCACGTTAGTCACAAAAAGATCATCGCCAACTAGCTCTAATTTACCACCAAGTGCTGCATGTAAGATTTTCCAACCAGCCCAATCATCTTCGGCTAAGCCATCTTCAATCAACATTATCGGAAAATCGTTCACTAATCGTGCGTAGTACTGAGTCATTTCTTCAGCATTGAGCTGCGTATTTTCAGTACGCAGAGTATATTTACCATCTGTATAGAACTCGCTAGAGGCAGGGTCCATACAAATAACAATATCTTCACCTGGACGATATCCCGCTTTAGTGATCGCTTCTACGATAAGCGAGATACCGCCAAAGAAACACCAAGAAGGGCATTTGCACCCAATCGACTTTTATTTTCTGTACCATCAAGGGCGATCAGACAGTTATCAATATCTTTTTGATGGCGAACATCATAGCCTTTTAAGGCATCATTAATTTCAGTATTGATGCTGTGGATTGCATCTAACACACCTTTGCCACCAAAACGTTTTTTATCACTATCACGGCGTTCGATGGCTTCACGAGAGCCTGTACTTGCACCAGAAGGAACCGATGCCCGAGCCATACATCCCTCTGTAGAGGTTACTTCAACTTCTACGGTTGGGTTACCTCGTGAATCAAGAATTTCTCTTGCGATAATATTTTTAATTTCAAAGCTCATAAGTTCGACCTTATTCTATAGATTTGGAAGATGTTTAATCAGGACATCAACAGAAAGATGGTTAATAAATAGGCGCATCGATAAATTTTCATATATCATCCCTTATAAGAAGCAAGTCGTTCGGTCAGCCAAGGAAGTATCTCTTTTTTCCGGCTTATCATGCCGGGTAATGAAACTTGGCTAGAACCAATCAGGCTACTTTCGGAAAAATACAAAACAGAGTTCCGTTGAGTAATATCTGTCACTATTAATACGACCATTTTTAATGAACGATGGTTATGAATCTGTACCATTTCCTGCAACAGTGCCGGCAATAAAGGGGTAATATCATCCATATTGCTCACCTCAATTTGTGAGAGCAAAAGGGGCATATCATGGATACAGTAATTTTTAGCATCACGATTGAGCAATACTGAAATGGGTTGCCCAGCGATATCCGTTTTGGCGCGGAGAAGCCCGTTTACGAATTGGTCATAATCAACACCCGCAATATCCCGTAATATCGCCACAGCGTGATGATCTTGTGTCGTTGTGGTAGGACCCGTTAATGCAACGGTATCACTAAGTATAGCCCCCATTAGCAAAATAGCCTGAGAGGCGGTAAGTGGCATTGGCACTTCGTGCATCAAAATAGAAAGCAGAACAGTTCCGCTGCATCCTACGGCTCTGATCCAAACATCAGGAGGGTTTCGGGTGATGATGGTTCCAATACGATGGTGATCAATGATCCCAATAATATTGCTACTCATTAGGGAAGGCGGTCCTTGCTCAGCATCAGTAAAATCGACCAGCCATACAACTTTATCGGTTAAGTCAGTCGTGAGTAAATTGGGCTGTGGAATACCAGCTACGCCAAGGATATAACGGGTTTCTGGGGTGATATCGCCCAAACGCCAAGGGGTTGCAGACCTACCAGTATAATTAAGCCAATCAGCCACAACGAGTGTGCTACAGATAGCATCACTATCAGGATTTTGGTGACCCAAAACATAGATTGAGTCTTCTTTTTGAAGGGGAAATTGTTTATGGTCGAGATTTGATTTAGTTGTATTTTTCATAGCGATACCTGACATACATGCCTATAAGAGGACAAATTAATTGTATATCAGGCGTCATCATCTGGTATTGTGGGAATAACCAGCGGTTGGGAAAGGTGGAGCACCATCACCTTGTAAAATTAAGCTTATATCGGTCTTAGTATTAAATCAACCCAAAAGTATTTTTCATAGTCATATATCAAAAATAGCAGAAGTAAAATTCTTCCATTGAGTATATTGAAATAGCTTGAGTAGATGGGGCGAAAAGAGCCATCAGTTTAAGATTTACATTTATAGGAGGAAGCCGCTGTATTATTATTCTTTAGATTCAATTTAACATAATATACATTATGCGAACCCTAGTATCTAAATACGGCTAGGTGCTGAAATCTCTGTTTTTGGACTGGTTGATTATGTTGGTTGATTCTTAATTTAATGCTTATTTACCAATGCTTTTTCTAGGTCTTGATATAGGCTTTTTGTCTTTTCTTCAGATACCACTTCACTAAAGGTTTTTAATAAAATCTATCTACCGCAATCTCTCAATACCATTTTGTAACATATACTGAAACTTATCACGAATAACGCTTATATAACCTCCATATGCAAATACTCCCATCAGTGTTATTAACTGCCATTTGACGCCAAACAAAAATATCACCGTGTATTACTTCTATAATTACCCACTTATTCATTGATACAGATGTGGTCACATGGTTAATAAATTGAATCTTAACTGGCCTGAATTTTTAGAAAAATACTGGCAAAAAAAACCTGTTGTACTGAAAAATGCATTTCCTAATTTTGTCGATCCTATCACACCAGATGAACTGGCAGGATTAGGTGAAGAAGGATGGTCACTATTAGTTCAGGCTGTCAACCATTGGCATATGCCGGCAGCTGAACTGGTGAAACCGTTTCGAGTATTACCTGAATGGCGTCTTGATGACTTGATGATCTCCTATTCTGTGCCGGGAGGTGGTGTCGGCCCACATATTGATAACTATGATGTTTTTATCATTCAAGGAATGGGACGTCGCCGCTGGCGTGTAGGTGATGCCTTACCAATGCGTCAGTTTTGCCCTCACCCCGCATTACTGCATGTTGATCCATTTGAACCAATTATTGATGTAGAAATGGCACCGGGAGATATTTTATATATCCCACCTGGATTTCCTCACGATGGCTTCACCTTTGAAGATACTATGAATTATTCTGTCGGCTTTCGTGGGCCAAATGGCCGTGATTTGCTGAGCAGCTTTGCAGATTATGCTCTAGAACAAGATCTGGGTGGAATAAATTATGGCGATCCAAATCTAACCGTACGCGACAATGCCGGAAGAATGGAAACTCATGAAGTTGAACGCTTACGCGCCATGATGATTGAGATGATCAACAAGCCCGGTGATTTTGAACAGTGGTTAGGTCGCTTTGCAACTACACCGCGCCATGAGCTAGATATTGCGCCTGCAGAACCACCTTATCAACCAGAAGAAGTACTGAATGCACTGAATGATGGTGAAAAATTGATCCGACTAAGCGGGCTACGTGTCCTGCGCATCGCAGAAAGTTTCTTTGTGAATACAGAAAATTGGATGACCAAAGAAACGAAGGGAGCAGATGCATTGTGCCAGTTTACAGAAGTTGGCGCAGATGGACTCGGTGAAGCATTGAATAACCCAACCTTTGTTGGCGAATTAACCGAATTTATCAATCAAGGATATTGGTACTTCGAAGAATAAGCGATATTTGCTGGATATGATAAAACACCTGCTTGCGGGTGTTTTATTTTTTGTTTCCCCCTGCTTCTTTCTCAAATTTCTCAAATCAGATGACGTTGGCTTATTAATTACCAGCACACCCTGTTGACTTATATCAAATAAACCAAAGTTAAATGAATCGATTCAACTCATTGATGAGCTACCTCTCTTGACTTAATAACCAATGGGGCGAGAATGCACTAATACTTTAATTTATCTGAATAATAATCTGATATTGGAAGGTTTATCATGAGCTATCGTATGTTTGATTACTTGGTACCGAATGTTAACTTCTTTGGTCCAGGTGCTATCTCTGTTGTTGGCGAACGTTGCAAATTATTGGGCGGTAAAAAAGCTCTGCTGGTAACAGATAAAGGTCTACGAGCAATAAAAGATGGTGCTGTAGATAAAACTATCGGTTATCTAAAAGAAGCGGGTATTGATGTTGCCGTATTTGATGGCGTTGAACCTAACCCAAAAGACACTAATGTGCTTGAAGGTCTTGCAATGTTCCGCAAAGAACAATGCGACATGATAATTACAGTGGGAGGCGGAAGCCCGCACGACTGCGGTAAAGGTATCGGTATTGCAGCCACTCATGAAGGTGATCTTTACAATTATGCAGGTATTGAAACACTCACAAATCCACTTCCTCCTATTATTGCAGTAAATACCACTGCTGGTACAGCAAGTGAAGTTACTCGCCACTGTGTTCTGACCAATACAAAAACGAAAGTTAAATTTGTTATTGTAAGCTGGCGTAACCTCCCTTCTGTTTCTATTAACGACCCACTGTTAATGATTGGTAAACCCGCTGGGCTCACAGCAGCAACAGGTATGGATGCATTAACTCACGCAGTTGAAGCTTATATCTCTAAAGATGCTAATCCAGTCACTGATGCTTCAGCTATTCAAGCAATTCGCTTAATTTCTCGTAACTTACGCCAAGCAGTAGCCTTGGGAACAAACCTGAAAGCCCGTGAAAATATGGCTTATGCTTCACTTTTAGCTGGAATGGCGTTTAATAACGCTAACCTTGGTTACGTACATGCAATGGCTCACCAATTAGGTGGTTTATATGATATGCCACATGGTGTCGCTAATGCGGTGTTATTACCACATGTACTGCGTTATAACCTGATTGCTAATCCAGAAAAATTTGCAGATATCGCTGAATTTATGGGTGAAAATATCACAGGATTATCCGTGATGGATGCTGCAGAGCGCGCTATTGCAGCTATCGCTCGCCTCTCTACGGATATTGGTATTCCTCAACATTTAAGGGAATTGGGTGTGAAAGAATCTGATTTCCCATATATGGCGGAAATGGCACTCAAAGACGGTAATGCATTCTCTAATCCTCGTAAAGGTAATGAAAAAGAGATCATTGAGATTTTCCGTCAAGCCTTCTAATCTCTCCTAAATGATAAATCCGTCAGTGTTATTCTACTGACGGATTTAAGATCACGCCTTTTCATCTTTTGTCACATCAAATATAATAATACGTATAAATAACAAATAAATGCTAACTCTAACAAGGTAGTTTAATGAGTAAAAGTGGCAAAAATCATACAAAAGAAAAAATAACACAACGAAACTTATTGGAAAAAAAGAAAAATCACCCTGTTCGTCTTTTTATAAAAAGTTGGGATTTCTGGGGTAAATCATTTCTTAGTTTTTTTATTTTTATTCCAATTGTTTATTTTTTAAGTGATAGCGGCACTAAACATATTTTAATTATTATTTATAGTTGTATCTGTATCCCCTTACTTCCGTTCGCTAAAAAATGCAGTGACGACATATTTCTTCATTACTTTTCAAAAGACATTTTCGATGAATATATCAATGGCGGTGGAGCCAAAGGTGGCGGTGCATTATATCTAATGGTGCTAATCCCATTGATCATACCGTTAGCAATAGGATATTTTGTCTATCAAATTAAAAAGTATAGGAAATAATTAACGTTTAGATGTCTTTTTAATACCAAACTTGAATTATCCCAAAACGTTATTATTCTCAGAGTTTCTTTATATGTGGATATATGTAATAAGAAACTTATAAATGGCTAATTAATAACTTTGCTCTTTTTATATATTCACTTAGCCATTTTATCCATATATGTATTTATCTATTTTTATTTATCGATATAATCTAAAAACTGATTTTTATAAAAATATCATAACTCATTGTATGCTTTATTTGACAAGGAAAATAAATAATGAAAAATAATATGATGTCTTTTACTTCAGCATTATGTTGGCTAAGTTTTTGGTTTGGTGCTGTTCTTGTTGGTAGTTCATGGCTATATGCAAAATTACAAGAAAAGGTATTTTTAACAGGATTAGATAAAGGATTTTTAGAATTAACCTCACCAGATAGCACTGTAGCGTTAATGTTATCTATTGGTGTTATGATGATTGCACTCGGCTTGATTTATGTTCCTTTATATTACTCAGCGATGTTTATCGGTAATACCGTGGCTATTTTAAGTAGAAAGCCGATTAGAATTTAATTCTAACTTAATGCACTTTTTTAATGTTTTATTAAATTATCTTTCGACGTAAAATAAAAAGAGCCTAAATAATCTTGTTTAGGCTCTTTTTTCTATGGTTATTAAAGTGCTTTAGAAGGATAACATAATTGCTTTAGTCCTCTAAAAAGCCATAATAACGAATGCCAAATCAGTAGTAATATAATTAAATTAGCAAAGATAAATAGTGCTGTTGAGAGTAACTGCATGAAATGGCTATTAGCTATCATACTCATATTTAATGATGCCTTTGCTAATGCCGAGACTCCAAAGGAAAAACTCCAAAATGGTAATGAAAATGGCTGTTTAATAAACCAAGGGATTAACCTCACCATAAATAAAAGTTGTAATAGACCATAGCCTAATAACATTTTAGCGAAAAAATCGATATGATTATCATTAATAGCCAAATAAGCACTGCAAGCCACTAAAGCCGGCGCTAATTGAATACCAAAGGATAGCCGTGATTTTTCATCCATTACCCCTTCACTACGTATTCTTTTTAAAATAGCAGGTTCTAAACTTAACCAAGAAAATACGCCAGCACCAAAAAATAAAATACCCAAATCATTAAATCCAAATGCACCACATGCCATGGCACAGATAAAGTTATTCGCCACTGTCGGTAAATATAATACGGGTGTAGTGGCCATTTTAGGATATTCCCCCTTCCATTGATAACCAATCAACCAACTGGAATACGCTAACTGAGCAAGCGCACCGAGGATAAACAATACAAGAGAGAATAACGGTAAATAAGGGCTTAAACCTATTGATACTAAGACTGTTGTTGCAGGAAATAAACTTGTAAATCCACTGGCAACCGGATGTTTAATTTCATCCAGAATAGCATATCGATGAAATAACCATTTACCCAATAAAAACAGCGTAAGCGTTAACCAAACCAAGCAACCTACACCAATAAATATTTCACCGATAAAAGACGGATAGTGGTGCTCTTTTGCTGCATAGCGCCATGCCATTCCCGTACCAATCATTCCTAATACAACACCAAAATAGCCCGAGGCGAATTGCGAAGAGAGTATTTTAAATTTATTTAGCAATATCATATTGTTACATTAACTCATATAAATGACATAGTTACATAAATGACATAGTTACATTGATGCTTTCTTATTAGCATCAAATAATAATATAAATAATAAAATTTATTTTGATTTAATGCATTTAAAATGTATGTTATCAGCATTCACTCATTTTAAGAGTTTTCACCCCTTATGTTCCCGAATATTCTGATGCTCGTATAAATACGATAACGATATCTTTATATTGTCCTTTATATCGGAGTTTATAAAAATGAATATCACGTTAAAAAAGATTGGAACACTGTGTGTCGCTTCTGTTCTGCTTTTTTCTCTTGCGGGTTGTTCTAGCATGACAAAACGCGATCGTAACACAGCAATTGGAGCCGGTGCAGGTGCCATTGGTGGCGCAATTTTAACTGACGGTAGCGCATTAGGCACTATTGGCGGTGGTGTTTTAGGTGGCGTTATTGGTCACCAAGTCGGTAAAAAATAATTGATATTGTCTTCTTTGGCTAGGCTGGGTTTGTTGCCCAATAAACCCAGCCTCAGCGTTGTTAATTGCTCTGTCTACCCCCCCTTTTGCTTTACAGTTGAAAACAAAAATCTGACTTATTATTAAAGATAAAAATCTTTCATATAAGAAAAGGATCTTGTTTTTAGCCTGGTTTATCACAAAGCCGCTTTTTAAACTTGACTCTTTCTAGTGATAGCCTTTTACTTTCAATCATTATAACTATCGAGGGTAATTAAATGATTATTTTTATTACGGGTGCTTCTGCTGGCTTTGGTGAAGCCATTGCTCGTCATTTTATCAGCCATGGACATAAAGTTATTGGTACTGCTCGTCGTTTGGATAAACTGAATAACTTGCATAAAGAGCTAGGTGAACAATTTTATCCATTACAGCTAGATGTTACAGATAAAAAAGCAGTCAGTGAGATTTATACACAACTACCTGAAAAATGGCGTGAAATTGATGTGTTGGTTAATAATGCAGGATTAGCCCTAGGTTTAAATACCGCCGATAAAGCCAATCTTGATGATTGGGATACGATGATCGAGACAAATAATAAAGGTCTGGTTCATGTCACCCGCGCTATTCTTCCTTTTATGGTAGAAAGAAACCAAGGTCATATTATTAATATCAGTTCAACAGCAGCGTCTTGGCCTTATATGGGCGGAAATGTTTATGGTGCGACTAAAGCATTTGTTAAGCAATTTAGCTTAGGATTACGAGCTGATCTCCAAGGTAAAAAAGTCCGCGTGACCGATATCGAGCCAGGGCTTGTTGGTGGTACAGAGTTTTCATTAGTTCGTTTTAAAGGCGATAGTGATAAAGTTGAGCAAACTTATGCTAATGCAAATGCATTAACACCTGAAGATGTAGCAGAAGCAGTATATTGGACAGCAACATTACCTGCTCATGTGAATATCAATACCTTAGAAATGATGCCTGTAAGTCAGTCATTTGCGGGGTTAAGTGTTCATCGTCAAAACTAAATGCACTGAAAACACATTTTTTATTAAGGTATCAGCTATAATAATTAAGATATAATAGTCATTGAGAGTAATAGCTACATAACTTTAGAGGATAGCAACCATGATAAACACACTAACTAAGAAACAAGTCATCAGAACCATGGTGTTCTCCTTATTTCTTGGTTTATCAGTGTCTTCTTTTTCTTCTGTTGCCGCTTCAACTAATGTAACCATTAATGGCAATGGCTATGACAATGTCTTAGATAAAGAACAAGCTCGACAAATGAAAGAAGACTGGGATCAAAAGCGTGAGCTTCGAACCCAAATCAATCAGCGGGAAAAAACTGAATTTAATAAAATAGATAAAGCCATTGATGAGCGAGATGCTTGTCTGAAAAGCGCGAATGTCTATGCATATTGGGAGCCTGAAACTCGTCGTTGTTTAGACAGTAATACTGGTCGCCCTGTTAATCCGTAAGAAAATAGTGTAAAACAGTGATGTTTACTCCATAAAACAAGGAGAGAATGATATGAAAAAATATGTATTTGCAGTAATGGCCACACTAGTTGCATTTGCACCTTTAGCCGCGAATGCGGGTTGTGATGAAGTCGTTGAGTCTATTCAACAAAAAATCGTTAATAATGGTGTGCCAGCCGCTAACTTTACTCTAACTGTCGTTGAAAACGATCAAGTTGCACAAACAGAAGGTAAGGTTGTTGGAACATGCGAAAATGACAGTAAGAAGATTGTTTATACTCGTCATTAATCTATAGTTGATAAAATCATATCGACTAATCCTGATATAGGTTGATAACTTTTCAGGTATAAAACGCCCGATAAACTTTATCGGGCGTTTTATGATTTAATGATAAGTGTGAGTATTTTCATTATAGATCTGCATGATCTTTCAACGATTTTATCTGATCCGTTCTATCTTATTTAGTCTTAATATTGAGTGCGATTTTTATCATTAATTATGCTTGAGACTAAATCAGAAAAAATAAAAACACCCAATGAATTTAATCATCAGGCATTTAAAAGTAACAAGTTTGGTATCGTTTAAAAACAGATAGCAATCCACTTCGTTACTTATTGATATTTTCTCTTTTATATTCTCTCTTAAGCAGGTACAGCAATTTCTAACTGACTTAAATCGAGGTAACAAGAGAGATCACGTTCTTCAGGACGTAATAAATACGGGATTTCACCAATCAGCGGTGCAGGAATATGCTGAGACAGCCTTTCCACAATTTTCGCGTAATAAGGTAATCCTGGATTTATTCTGTTCGCAACCCAACCTACTAATTTAACACCATCATTGATAATAGATTGCGCTGTTAATATTGAGTGATTGACACAGCCTGGTTGAATACCAACAACCAAAACAACTGGAATTTGTTCTTTCACCACCCAATCAGAATAAAAAGTATTATCATCAAGAAGATAACGCCAACCACCATTACCTTCGATAACAACACACTCTGCTTTTTTACTTAAATTATCTAGCTCATTTGAAATTTTATTAAAATCGATTTCATTTTCACTAACATAACAATTATCAAGCAAAATAGGATTAATTTCGTCGTAGCGAACTTCAACTGGCGATGAATTATGAATAATCATAGCATCACGATTACGTTCACCATCAGCCGTTTCATGCAATTCTGTTG
>JAEYFY010000271.1 GCA_023454395.1 Pseudomonadota bacterium | reverse complement strand
GACTCTTGTGGTATCCATTACACTTCGATGTCAACTTCATCGCCTTTCTCTTGTAACCAATTTCGGCGATCTTCAGAGCGTTTCTTCGCTAACAACATATCCATCATGCCTAGGGTTTCTTGATAATTTTCATCATCAATCACCAATTGCACTAAACGACGCGTATTCGGATCAAGCGTGGTTTCACGCAGTTGAAGTGGGTTCATTTCACCCAAGCCTTTAAAGCGCTGTACGTTAGGCTTTCCTTTTTTACGGCTTAAACGTTGCAAAATGGCATTTTTTTCTGATTCATCAAGGGCATAATGAACTTCTTTACCTAAGTCGATACGGTAAAGTGGTGGCATTGCCATATAAACGTGCCCTTCCTTAACAAGAGCAGGGAAATGGCGCACAAATAAAGCACACAATAAGGTTGCGATATGTAAACCATCCGAGTCCGCATCCGCAAGAATACACACTTTACCGTAACGCAATTGGCTTAAATCATCACTATCAGGGTCCATACCAATGGCTACCGAAATATCATGAACCTCTTGTGATGCAAGCACCTCATCTGAAGAGACTTCCCATGTATTTAAGATCTTACCGCGCAGAGGCATAATCGCTTGATATTCACGATCTCGAGCTTGTTTAGCAGAGCCTCCTGCAGAGTCCCCTTCAACCAAAAACAGTTCGGTGTAACGTAAGTCTTGAGAAGTACAATCAGCCAATTTACCCGGCAATGCTGGCCCTGAAGTAAGTTTTTTTCTCACCACTTTTTTAGCTGCGCGCATACGACGCTGAGCGCTACTAATCGCCATTTCAGCCAGTAATTCACCAACTTGAACATTCTGATTTAGCCATAAGCTAAACGCATTTTTCACTGCATTTGCCACAAAAGCACTGGTTTGTCTTGAGGAGAGTCGCTCTTTGGTTTGCCCTGCAAATTGAGGATCTTGCATTTTTACTGATAATACATAGGCACAACGCTCCCATGTATCATCAGCGGTTAATTTAAGACCTCTTGGTAGTAAGTTACGGAATTCACAAAATTCACGCATTGCATCTAACACACCTTGGCGTAAACCATTTACGTGTGTACCACCTTGAACCGTCGGAATTAAGTTAACATAGCTTTCAGTGAGTAGATCGCCACCTTCAGGTAGCCATAACATAGACCATTCAACGGCTTCATTATCACCTTCAAATTTGCCTGTAAAAGGCTCTTCAGGAAGGCGAACAAATTCAGCAACGGCTTCACTTAAATAATCGGTTAAACCATCAGCGTAGCACCAATTTTCTTGGGTATTGTTTACTTTATCTACAAAAGAAACATTCACGCCCGGACACAGCACTGCTTTGGCTTTTAATACGTGAGATAAGCTTTTAGACGAAAAACGAGGAACATCAAAATAAGAGCCATCGGGCCAAAAATGCACACTCGTACCTGTGTCTCGTTTTGCACAGGTGCCAATCTCATGTAACTCTTCAACTTTATCGCCATTTTCAAAGGCAATTTGGTAAATTTTACCATCACGACGAACAGTTACTTCAATACGCTTTGAGAGGGCGTTAACAACCGAGATCCCCACACCATGCAACCCGCCAGAAAATTGATAGTTTTTATTAGAGAATTTTCCTCCGGCATGGAGATGAGCAAGGATTAACTCGATAGCAGAAACGTTAAGTTCAGGGTGAATATCGACAGGCATTCCTCGCCCATTATCGATAACTTCGATAGATTGGTCTGCATATAAAATGACATCGACCTTTGATGCGTGTCCCGCAAGCGCCTCGTCCACGCTATTATCTATCACTTCCTGTGCCAAATGGTTCGGTCTTGTTGTATCTGTATACATCCCCGGACGACGACGTACAGGCTCTAGACCATTAAGAACCTCAATATCCTTTGCGTTATAACTTGATTGAGTCATTGTTTTAATCTGCGGTTCGCTGTTAGAAAAATACTGTTTATAATAACAGGTGTTGGCGGCAATATGATATTAATTTTCGGCTAGATACATCAACCTACGTTTTACAGGTTAATCGACCGAAAGGCTAAATTATCTTTAAAAATTGAATAATTTTCGGAAAAAAACGTTCAAAACCCACAAAAGCATGGTTTCCATCCGATTCTATGGTTTGCCTACACGCGCCAAGATATGAGACAGCTTGACGATAATCAAGTATTTCATCTCCAGTTTGTTGAAGCAACCAAATAAGTTCTGGTGAGGTGATTGTGGGAATGCGTAAAGCAAGTAACTCATCCATATGATGAGGTTCTAGCTGATATTTTTGATGTGTATAAGGATTTTCATTCTCACCCAAGAAATCTTGCAAAAGATCGAAAGGACGTATCGCAGGATTAACAACAACAGCGGGTAAATTAAAACGTTGAGATAGCCAAATAGATAAATAGCCACCTAATGATGAGCCAATTAATCCAAGCTTGTCATCGGCACTCTCTTTAACTAAAGCTTCAATTAGCTGAGCAGCTTCTTGAGGATAAGGTGGCAATTGAGGTACTAACAATTCAATTTCAGGATGTGTTGCTTCAAGCCATTGGCGAAAAGCCTGTGCCTTTGCTGATTTAGGTGAGCTATTAAAGCCATGCAAGTAAAGAATACGAGGCATAACTTAATAGCCATCCGCATCAAGATCAGGACAAAATTCAGTCCCCGCTAAACGGTAAACTTGTGTTTCAATTTTGCCCTTATCATCAGATGAAAGTGACATTTCCAAATAACGCCAGCCCGGAGAAACCGTATCTAATGTAAAATTCGTACAATGAGGGCGAAACTGAATGCACGTAGAAGGCGTCGCCAACAAACGAATACCATTCCACATTTCATCCATTTCTTGATGAATATGACCACAAAGCATCATTTTTACTTGAGGGTGATCTCTTAAACGTTCTGCCAATTCTTGAGAATTTCTTAAACTGTGTTGATCTAACCATGTACACCCTGAAGGCATAGGATGATGATGCAACAAGATAATTGTATCTCTGTGCTTTTGGCTTTCGAGACAGCGTGTTAGCCAATCTAACTGGCAATCTGATAACTCACCATGAGGAACACCTTGAATTTGGCTATCTAATAACAACATTTGCCAATTATCACCAATCAACACTTGTTTAGCTGACAAAATTCCTGCCTGATTTAAAGCATCAATCATTGCAGGTTGATAGTCATGATTACCCGGCAACCAAACACAAGGCGGTGTTAGCGTCGCAATGCCATCAGCAAAATGCTGATAAGCTTTAAAGGTTTGATCTTGAACTAAATCACCTGTCGCAACAATCAAGTCAACATCAAGACCCTGCTCTCTAATCGCATTTAATACCGCATGGTAGCTACGATAGGTATTGATACCCAGCAGAGTGTCTTCCACATTAGCAAAGAGGTGGGTGTCTGTGATTTGTAATATTCTTACGGTGTTTTTGTGTTTCACCGATAATTCAAGCTGGCTTTCCAAAAGGTTTCCTTGTTTCACTCTCATTAGCCGTTATGTTAACGTATTTTCGTAGTAAAGATCTGCCAACCAATACACATTTCAAAAGATTAGTGAGAAATATTCTCGCTTTCAATCACGTTTTTTTCACTTCATTTTACAATTTATTTCATTTGATATCGTATACTTAGAGATAGTTACTCTACTTGATAATATTACTAAAAACACCCTTTAAAGATTGATTTATGTATTAAATTATCGACCAACGTTTTCTTAATGCAATATGATGAAGTTGTAACCATTGAAGCGCAATAACGGATGCTGCATTGTCAATAACCCCTTCTTCAACCCAAAGATAAGCTTGTTCTCTGCTGACAACATGAACACGAATATCTTCATTCTCACACGCTAATCCATGAATACCTTTTGCGGTTGTTGCATCAACTTCACCGACGTAAACATGCATTCTTTCGCTCGTACCGCCTGGGCTTGAAAGATAACTCACAATAGATTCACATCGACCAACAATAACCCCTGCTTCTTCTTGCGCTTCACGTCTAACAACATCTTCTGGGCTTTCTCCTTGTTCGACCATTCCAGCAATCACTTCAAGTAGCCAAGGTGTCTCGCTAGTTTCATACGCAGGAATACGAATTTGCTCAATTAATACCACTTCATCACGTTTGGGATCGTAAGCAAGCAAAACACCTGCATTGCCTCGTTCAAAAACCTCACGTTTAACCTCTTCACTCCATCCACCTTCAAAAAGACGATGTTTAAAGCGATATTCAGTCATGCGAAAAAAGCCTTTGTATAAATCTCTTTGATTGAGCAATTTCACATCTTCACGACCATATAAAAATGGTGTATTTTCCCTTTTCTTCATACAATGTTCCT